>CACYBR010000046.1 GCA_902772705.1 uncultured Planctomycetota bacterium | reverse complement strand
TTCTCGTACTCGCGGGCGACAATCTCGTTGATTTTAGTTTGACAGGGTTTATACGCTACGCTAAAATGAAAAACGCCAGTTGCGGAGTCCGTTACTACGAGCCCGACGTCGCAAAGCTACGGCAGGCCGGGGTCGCGGAAATCGACGAAAACGAAAGAATCGTCGCCATGACGGAAAAGCCGCTGGAACCGAGGACTCACTGGTGCACGCCTCCGTTCTACTACTATCGCCGCGAAGAGCTTCCGCTTATCAAGACCGCCGTCGACGAAGGTTGCGCCGTCGACGCGCCGGGCTCGTTCCTCGCGTGGCTGGCCGGGCGCGTTCCCGTCTACGCGTACCTTATGCCAGGAGCGCGTTACGACGTCGGGTCGCTCGAAAGCTACGAACAGGCGCAACGACTCTACAGGGAGCGCGACTTGTCATGAAACGTTCGATCTCCTCGGCGTTGATCCTTCTTCTACTGCTCGTCTCCTCCGCTCAGATTGCGAGCGCTCAAAACGCCGATTCCACGTCGACGCTCGAGAAGATCCTTGCGCTCCCACACGTCTCCGGCGAGCGCGTCGAACCTGTTGAGCGCTTTGTCGCATACGGTGGAACCTGGAACGTCTCCAACGACGGCGTTCTCTCGACTGGAAAAGATTCTGGGCCGCGTCTGACCTACGACGATCCCGACTGGCAGACGGCGCGCTCGGGCGAAATCGAACTTGAATTGCGCTTTCCAGAGGCGGCTGAAGGTTTCTCAGGGCTGTGTTTTAAAATTTCCGATTCCGCCGTCGGCGCGGACGATTTCAACGGCTATGAAATCGGTTTCAATCCCGCCGCGAAACTCGTCAATCTCGGAGCTCACCGGCATAACTATCAACCGCTCCGACGAATTTCGTGGGACGTGCCCGTCGGCGAATTCTTCAAACTGCGCGTCCGCTTCGACGAAACGGGATTTGTCTTCTACCTCAACGATCAATTCGCGGGCGAGTTTCACGAGGCCGAGCCGCGCGAAGACGACCCTCTGCGCGCTGGAACCTTCACGTTGCGAAACTGGCAGAACGCCGTTCAATTCCGCAACCTTCGCGTTCTTCTCGACGGCGACGACTCGCAGTTCAAAGCGATTCCTTTCTCCACTCCTGAACGCAACGGGCAGGTCGAGCCGGAAACGCTCGCCGTCGACGAACTGCCTCCCTTTATTTACGTCGCGCGCTCGCTCCTGAATCGTCCGTTCTCCGTCGGCAACGACCTCTGGCAGGCGACTCCAAAAAAAATGGGCTGCGCGATCCGTTTCGTCGATCCTGCGCGGCCTGAAGACGGCGTAAAGACGATCTTCGAGGATCCCGACGGTTCAATCTACGATATGAACCTGTCCTACGACGCAAAGACGATCTTCTTCTCCTATCGCCCCAAGGATTCCGCGTACTGGAATATCTACCGAATCGGAATCGACGGTTCCGGAATGACGCGGCTCACGCACGGACCGTTCTTTGACGTCTCCCCCGTCGAGCTGCCCGACGGCGGAATCATGTTCGTCTCCACCCGTCGTTTCGGTCGAACCGTCTGTCAGCCCGGGCCCGCGTCGAACCTCTTTCGCATGAATCCCGACGGTTCCGGAATCAAGTGCGTGAGCATGAACACGCTCTCCGATTTCAATCCTCAGGTCCTGCCCGACGGACGCGTTCTCTTCACGCGCTGGGAATACGTCGACCGCGACCTCACCTATCGTCAGTCGCTCTGGACCGAGAACCCGGAAGGAACGCTCTATCAGCTTTTCTACGGCAACACGATCCGCGACTTCGGTTCGATTCTCCAGGCGCGACCGATTCCCGGCGCTCCGGCGTCAAAGGTTATTGCGACCTTCACGCCGCACCACGGCTATCCGCATGGAGCGATCGGCGTCGTCGATCGTTCCCGGGGAATTGAAGCCGGCGCGGACAAGGGCGGCTACGTCTACTGGTCGAAGGAATTCCCGATTGTTCAGGACACGTCGCGCGAATACGCATGGCGCGACCCCTTCGCGCTTGACGAAGAGCGCGCAATCTGCTCCTTCGGCTCAGAAGACAGGACCGTTCTGGGCCCCAATTCCTCCGGCTCAAGCCTCCGTTATCGGATTTGGCTGCTCGACGCCGACGGCAACCGTAAGCTCCTGTGCGAAGAACCGGAACTTGACTGCTTCTGTCCGATCGCGGTCGAGGAGACGCCCAGGCCGCCGGTCCAGCCCTCGCGCATCGCCAATCCCGATCTGCGCAAGGTTCTCCGTCCGCGTCTCCAGCCTCAGGAAGTTTTCTCCGGACTGCGCCAAACCGACGGCCTCGAACCGCATGACGAGTATACGGCGCTCGTACGGCGCGTCAACGCGAATCCCGACGACGAATCCTGTCGCGCCGACGCCGATTCATGGGGGATCCCCGAACGTATGAACCTTCTCGAAGGGGATCCCGTCGGGCAGGTCGTCCTCGCCGACGTCTATCAGGGACTCGAACCTACCGTCAAACGAGGAACCGTCAAGAAGTTGCGTATTATGGAACAGATACGCAAGACGGAAGAGCTCTACGATCGGTCTTTCGATCAGTCGCCGTCCATGGGCGTGGGGACCTATTACGCCAAGCGATGCTGGGGCGAAGTTCCCGTCGAGCCCGACGGAAGCGCAAACTTCTACGTCCCTGCGCTGCGCGAGATCTACTTCCAGGCGCTCGATGAAAATGGGCGAGAAGTTCAGCGCATGACGAGCGCCGTTCAGTTCATGCCCGGCGAATCGATCGGATGCGTCGGATGTCACGAAGACCGCGACGCGATCCCCGCGACCGCTCAGGATTCCAGTCGTCGCCCGACCGCTGGACTGCGCGCGCCAGACCTGCCCGTCATCCCCGATATTCTCTATGACGCGTACGAAGAACGACTCGCCAGCGGCGGAAATAAGACGCTCGACGCGGGCGTCGCCGATTACCGTTCTCTCGTCCAGCCCGTTCTCGACAAATACTGCGTCTCCTGCCACGACGGCGCCGATCCTGCGGGCGGTTGCGACCTCAGCGGCGACCTGACGCGCTACTTCTGCGAATCCTACGAGTCAATCCTGCTGCGAAGCCGCTCCTATCGCCAGGCGGATATGCTTACTGGCAAAATGCCCGAGTCGCAGCAGAAACTCGGCAAGCCTCTCGCTCAGTTCTACTGGCTCCTCTTCACGACGAGCGCCGTCAACGAACCCTATACGTGCGGAGCGTACGCCAGTCGTCTTCCGGAATACTTCACAAAGGAGCACTGCGGCGTCGACGTCGATCGCAAATCGCTCGAAAGAATCGACTTTTGGCTCGATTCCAACGCGATTTATCAGGGGACCTACGCCCACGCGCGTCCGCAATCCGCAGGTCGTCGCGACCGCTGGGCGCCCCTCGACGGCGCCGGACTCGCGCGTTGGTTCACCGACGAATTCAAGCCGGTCTACGATCAGAAATGCGCCGAATGTCATAAAGATATTCTGGGCGGCAACCATGATCTCTCAGGCGTGCACGACGCTCGCAATATCGACTGGACCGGTCGTTTTGCGTGGCTCAATCTTACGAATCCGGAAGAAAGCCCTGCGCTTAACGCGCACATGCCCAAAGAACAGGGCGGTCGGGGACTATCGATCGCTCCCGCCGCCGAGCCGCCGCGATACGTCTTTGACTCCAAAGACGATCCCGACTGGCAGAAAATGCTCCACGCGATCGAAAAAGGCCGCGACGACGCGCTCGCGCGACCCGACGCCGATCAGCCCGGTTTCGACCGAGCTCGTCCTGAACCATAATCTTCACGTGACGATTACTCCAATACAACCGTCCAACCGTTTCGTTTCCGTAGCGTTAACGCAAAGGTCTGACCATGAACGTTCGATTCTTTATCCTCCTTGTCGTCGCGGTCTGCGCCGTTTCGGCTCCTCGATCCGCCAACGCGTTTGATCCACGTCTCTGGGTCGACGATTCCACAACCTTTTCCGTCGAAGGAACGATCGACCCGGAACGCTCCTTCGCGGACGGCTCTGATTCCGTCTTCATCGTCGACGCTATGGGTCGAACGTTTGAGTGCAAGCTCAGTCGGCTTTACGAAACTGCAAGAGAGTACGTCGAGCTCGCTCGCAACGCGTATAAAAGCAACGACCCCAAGCAACTGGACGCGCTTGACTGGGCGCTCGATTCCGCTCGCAACGCCGGCGTGCGACGCGTCGTGAACGTCGACGGCGTCGACTACGCTTTCCGGTGGATTCAGCCCGGGAAATACTCCGAGCCCAACGAAGAGTTCGACCCCAATCTTGCTCGCGCCGTCGCCGCAACTCGCTCACAGTCACGCTCTAAGAAAGCGGCGCCACAAAAGAGCGTCAAGACTGGTTTCTGGATGTTGGAAACGGAAGTTACCCTTGAAATGTTCAACCAGTTCGTGACGGAAACAAAATATAAGCCTGGAATGGCCGC
>CACYBR010000045.1 GCA_902772705.1 uncultured Planctomycetota bacterium | reverse complement strand
GCGCCCGGCGGCGCCTTGAACCAGGCCTTCATTGTTTCGAGGACCTGAACGAGTTCGTCGTCGCTGATAATATACGGGACCATGGCGTAGAGGCAGGTCGAGAACGGACGGCTATAGACGCCGCGTTCATACGCGAATTCGCGGTATCCCCGGAGCGTCGCCGGGTCGCGGACCTCGACGCAGGCGCAGCCGCCCATCACGCGCACGTCCTTGATTCGCGGATCGTCGAGTCCGGCGAGAATCTCTTTCGAGAGCGCCTCGATTCGCCCAATCTTCGAAAGATAGTCCTCGCGCTCAAATATCTCGATCGACTTGAGCGCCGCCGCGCACGCCAACGGGTTGCCCATAAAGGTCGGCCCGTGCATCAGCGCCAAATCGTCGCGGTCGCCATAGAACCCGTCGAAGACGCGTTTCGTCGCCGCCGTTACCGCATGGCCGACATAGCCGCCCGTGAGCCCTTTGCCCAGCACGCAGATATCCGGCAGAACGAGATCGGAGACAAACCGGTTCCCCGTGCGCCCCATGCCCGTGGCGACCTCGTCGAAGACGAGCAGCGCGTCATAACGATCGCAGAGCTCGCGCGCGCGGCGGAGAAACGAAACGTCGTACATGCGCATCCCGCCCGCGCCCTGGAGCAGCGGCTCGACAATCAGGCAGTTGAGACGGTCATGCCAGCGGTCAAACGCCTCTTCCAGCGCCGCGAGCGTCGGCGGTATATGCCGGACATGCTCCCGCGGCCCGTACGCGTCGAGGATAAAATGATATTCCGGGTCGTCCCCGACCTCCATCGTCTTGAACGTGTCGCCATGATACGCGTGTTCGAGCGCCAGAACCGTCGTCCGCTCGCGTTCGCCGCGATTCACATAGAACTGCAGCGCCATTTTCAGCGCCACTTCGACCCCGACGCTTCCCGAGTCGGAAAAGAAGAAATAATTCAGGTCGCCCGGAAGCCACGACTCCAGCTTCCGCGAAAGGCGCTCCGCAGGCTCGTGCGTGAGCCCCGCGAGCATAACGTGCGAAAGCTTCGACGCCTGTTCGCAAATCGCCGCGACCATCTCCGGATGATTGTACCCGTGGATCATGCACCACCATGACGAGATCGAGTCGATCATCTCGCGTTCGGGCGTGCGCAGCCAGACGCCGTGCGCGTCGACGATCGGGTACGGCGCCGGCATATGCTTCATCTGAACGTAGGGACGCCATATCATAATGCAACTCCTTTCACAATATTGCATTAAGCGACTATAATACGGGAACGGCGGTCGTCATAGAAAACAATCCGTCAGTCGTTCGAGATCGAGGTCGAGCGTCGTCGCGTCTTCGGCGACTTTAGCGATCACGCGCGTTTCCGCGAGTCGCTCGCACATCAGCGCGTTGTCCTCCTGCATCGGATCGCCCGTCCAGCGATTGAAGATCACGCCTCGCAGCGAAACGCGCCGCGCCGCAAGCGCCCACGCCGTCAGCGTCGCCGAGTTGATCGTTCCGAGCCCGGAATCCGCGACGAGCAGACAGGGCGTCCCCCATTTCTGAATCAGATCGACGAGCAGCAGCCGTTCGACGTCGTCGTACCGAATTGGGCAGACGATCCCGCCGGCCCCCTCGATCACGACGTAATCGTATTCCTCGCACAGTCGATTCAGGCAGCGTTCGGCGACGTCCAGGTCGAACGGTCGTCCTTCCCAGCGCGCCGCAAGATGGGGCGAAACCGCGTTTTTGTAAACGAACGGGCACATGCTCTCGAGCGACTGCGTCGTTCCTGAGAGGCGTTGAATCGCGACCGCGTCTCCGGGAATCAGCCGTCCGTCGCGACCGACGTCGTTTCCGCTCATCGCCGCCTTGAAATACGCGGTCTTCGCGCCCGACTCGAGCAGCTTCTTAACGATCAGCCCCGAAATAAACGTCTTGCCAACGTCCGTCCCGGTTCCCGTAATAAAAAGACGTTTGCCCAATCTGCTTTTTCCTTTCATCAAGATTCGCGTCCTCTATGAAATCGCCCGGCGGCGCCGTCGAGGAGTACGCCGGCGCCGGCGACGTAGAATCGTTCAATCATCCGTCGGGCTCCGGGGACGTCCCCGGGGCGTCCGGCGGCTCATGGCGAGGAAGAGTCCGACGACCTTCGCGCTTTGATCATGCGGATATCGGTTAGGATCTCGATTCCGGCGGTCGTAAGCATATCGCCGGTAATAGTCGCGTTCGCGCCCGAATGAAAGCATCCGACGCCATGGTCGTTGAGGAGTCGTCGCCCGCCGGCGAGTCGAATCGCCGCATGGGGGAGCAAAAAGCGATAGACGGCGACGATTCGTCTCGCTTCGGCGCCCGCGACGGGCATGAGCGTCGGATTATGCAACGGGGTGCCGGGAATCGCGTTGAGAAAATTGATCGGCACGCTTTCGACGTCGAGTTCACGGAGCGTGAGCGCCATATCGACGCGATCCTCCGGCGTCTCGCCGAGCCCGAAGATCCCGCCGCTGCAAAGCGACATGCCGACGTCGCGCGCCGCTCGAAGCGCGGCGAGCTTCTCGTCGTAGCTGTGCGTCGTGCAGATCGAGGGGAAGAATCGCCGCGACGTCTCAAGATTATTGTGGATCCGCGTCATTCCCGCCTCGCGAAGTCGCGCAAACTCGGACGCGTCGAGGAGCCCGAGCGACCCGCAGACCGTCATTCCGGTCTCGTCGCGAACGCGTCGGGTCGCTTCGCAGATCGTCTCGAGTTCGCGCGCGTTCAATTTTCGTCCGGAGGTTACGAAGGAGAATCGCGGGACCCCCAGCGCGGCGACGCGTTTCGCCTCCGCCAGCGCCGCGTCGACCGACATGAGCGGGTAGACCTCGCATTGCGTCGGATATCGCGACGACTGCGCGCAGAATTTGCAGTCCTCGGAGCATCGACCGCTCTTCGCGTTGACGATCGCGCAGAGATCGAACGCGTCGCCGCAGAATCGTTCGCGAATCTCGTCAGCGGCGTCGGCGAGCGGTTCGAGCGGCGCGTCCCAGAGTCGCAGCGCGTCGTCGCGCGTCGTCGTTTCCCCGGCGAGAACCTTGCGTTTGAGTTCCTCGACCAGCGTCGATTCCTCCCATTTCTCCGTCGTCATTCTTCCTGCTCCTTTCTCTCGGTTCCATCTTCAGCGCGTTCCGGCTGAACGCTCACCTCGCCCGACGAAAGCGCCGCGCGCGTCCCGTCGGGATACTCGACGATCAGCCGATACTCTTCGTCGACGTCGAGCAGCCTCGCCTGACGTCGCGCGCCGCCCGGCAGACAGACCGTTCCCACACGCCCCTGCGCCAGCAGTCTCCGGCGATACTGATTCAGGTCGTCCTGCTCGTCAGCGGCGTTCAGACGCGACATAAAGCGATTGAGCAGCTCCGCGACGAACCGGTTCTTACCGTCGCCGCGCGGCGACTCGTAGACCTCCCCCGCGATTCCACGCAGCTCCTCCGGATAGCCCCCCTGCGGCCGGTACAGGTTCACGCCGATCCCCACGACCGCGTACCCGAGCATTCCGTTTTCGAGCCCGACCTGCGCCTCCGTCATGATACCGCAGACCTTGCGACCGCGCACGAGAACGTCGTTGACCCACTTGATACGCGCCGGCGCGTCCGAAGTCGCTTCGATCGCCTCGCAAACCGCGAGCCCCGCGACCGTCGTATAGCGCGTCGCGCGCGTCGCCGGCGTCTCCTCGGGCCGCAGCAACAGACTCAGATACACGCCGGAATCCGGCGAAAAGAACCGGCGTCCGCGTCGTCCGCGCCCTGCCGTCTGTCGACGCGCGATCAGTACGAGCGCCCCCGGTTCGCCGCGCTCGCCGCGCTCTCGAAGGTCGAGATTCGTCGAGCCCGTCTCGTCGACGACCTCGAGCCGCAACGACGTCGCCGCGCCATGAAGATACTTCGAAATTCCCTCGACCGAGGTCACGTCCGTCTCCCTCCTGAGCATATAGCCGCGATTCGGGATCGCCGAAATGAGCAGCCCTTTCGCTTCGAGCGCCTTGATTCGCTTCCAGACCGCCGCGCGCGTAATCCCGAGCGCGTCGGCGAGCTCTTCGCCGGAGCAGAATTCGCCCCGGCGCGCCTCCAGATAATCCAGCAACGTCTTGTTCGATTCCATCGCGCGACCCTCCATGTCCGCGATTATACTGCGCCGAGGTTAAACTGTCAACCAGAAAAACCGACACGGTTGACAATCGTCAGCGCGGCGTAAAAACGACGTCGTCCATAAGGGAGAAGAGCCGCGCGTCGGAAATATCACGGCGCCTTCCAGCCGCCGACTCGCGAGAAATCGCCTTAGATAAAGAGGGCGAAGAAACGCGACCAAGAAAGGCGGCTGTTGGCAAGGGGACGACGCGCCCGGAACGGTCGGCAGATAATAATCGACTCGCTCCGGACGCGCCGAGAAAACCTCCATGACTCGAATCCGTTCGACCTTCGTCCGTGAGACAACCTTCCTGCCGTCTTCCCCTTTTCACAACGATCCGTTTGAGAAAAACCTCCATTTTGCCAGGAGTACGTCGTTCTCCGAGCGTTCGGCACACGGATATTTTAGAAAATGCGGCGCGACGGCGACGCGTCAACGTCCCAATCCGAACCGTCTGATATGATATTCTGGCAAGCATGACCATTTTATCAAACAAAGCGTCCTTTCACGCTCTCAAAATAAAGGATCTGTCGACCCGCCGCATCGTCGTGGTCTACTACCTCTGTTAATCACTTGACGT
>CACYBR010000044.1 GCA_902772705.1 uncultured Planctomycetota bacterium | reverse complement strand
GAGGACAAGGGGCTCGAACCCTCAACCGGCAAGCCGGCGCCTGATTTCGAGTCAGGTTGCTAACCATTCGCGTATCCTCCTCGAATCTCCCGTCAATATAACCGAGCTTCCTGTTTTGACAAGGGCTTTTTTTCTTTTTTTGCTATTCGCACGTGGAAAGTTTTTGTCAGGACGTTCTGCTGTCGACGTTTGGCAGTTTTCGGGTAGAATGGGAGCCGGATGCGCTTTCGTGCTTCTGCGTTGAACCGTTTTCCTGCAACAAGACAATTACGACCGGATCAAAAGATGAATAATGGTGAAAAAAAAACGTCTGGATTACCCTTGGATGGAAATTTTGAAGACGAAGCTGTCGAATCGACTCCTTATGTTAATCCTGGAGTTAAACCTCGTTTTAACATTGTTTACGAAAACGGTCCCACTATTGTAATCAATAAGCAGCCCGGCGTTTTGACGCAGGCTCCTCCCGGAGTCGATTCAATTGAGGCGCGCGTTAAGGAGTTCTTTAATCTCCGCGACGACCGAACTGGCAAACGATACCTCGGGCTCCCGCATCGCTTGGATCGTCCCGCGTCAGGACTTCTGGCGATGGCCAGACATGTTCGAGCGGCACGAAGACTTTCCGATCAGTTTCAGGAACGTTCTGTTACAAAAAAATACTGGGCTCTTGTCGGCGGCGTCGTGGAGGAGGATCGTGGGACTTGGTATGATTTTATGCGTAAGATTCCCGGGAGAGCGGAGTCGGAAATCATTTCCCCCATGCATCCGGACGCTCGCGAGGCCGTCTTGCACTTTCGTGTTTTAAAACGTTTTGACGCTGTTACATGGCTTGAAATTGAGCTTGAGACGGGACGTACTCATCAGATTCGTCTGCAATGCGCCTCGCGAGGTTGTCCTCTTTTAGGGGACGCGCAGTATGGTTCGACAGTTTCTTTTGGCGAACAGTACGAGGATGGACGCGAAAGAGCGATTGCGTTGCACTCCAGAGAGCTCTGTTTTGTCGACTTTTTAACGAAGGAACGCGTGACCCTCCACGCCCCGCTTTACTTGCCGTGGCGGGATTGGGTCGACGCTCCTGAAGGCGAATCTTTTGTCGAGGAAACGTATCTCAAGCCTGAACCGTTTGTCACGAATCCCTGGGGCGACGACGAACTGGGAGTTTCAACGCCACGTTCGGGCGTCAGGGACTTCTGAATCGAACTTCTTTTTTTGGGGCGGCGCTTGGCGTCGCGCCTTACGGTAGTAGCGGGAAGAAGTCGCCGCCAGTTTGAAACGTTCTTTGAGGAATTCTTGAGAACACTGAGAGTCTGGACGAAGTCTGAGTTCACCCAAGGGCGCCCAAAAACTTTTTTTTGTCATCACACGATTGACAAAAGGGGTAAAGACGGCGAAAATACGATGGAATTTTGTACTCTGGCGTTGGAGACGTTTTTTGCCAAAGCAGATTATTCCTGCCGATTCGGGTCGTATGAATCGGCTTTTGAACGCGCTTCAAGAGACAGGTTTGATAAGGGTTGAGAGATGTCAATGACGATGTTGCCAGTTCTTCAGGGGGCGGAATTCTGGGCTGATAAGACAAAGGAACTGGCGGAGCCTGATAAGAACGCGTCTCCGTCCCTTGCCCGAACCGCCGAAGAAAGCGCGCAGTCGAGCCTTGCCCTTTGCTGGGGAATTGAACAGTGGCCTAAATGGCGTGAAGCTGCTAAGCAGATTAAAGATTATGGTCTTGCGCGTCTTGACGAGACTCTCGTTCAATTCGAGCAAAACCTTGTCAAAAAGGGCGTGAAGGTTTACTGGGCTAAGGACGCGGAAGAGGCTAATCAAATCGTTCTCGATATCGCCAGAGAGAATAATGTTCGCTCCGTGGTCAAAGCCAAATCGATGGTTTCAGAGGAACTTGCTCTTAACCGCGCGTTCGCGTCAGTGGGGATTAAATCTCTTGAGACAGACCTTGGGGAATACATAGTTCAGCTCCTGGGCCAGCGTCCGACGCACATCGTCACGCCTGCTACGCATTTGAGCGCCGAGGAGATCGGACATAAGTTTGAAGAGAAGCTTGGCGTTCCCTTTACCGCAGAGCATGAGAAATTAACTCAGATCGCTCACGACACGCTTCGTCAGGAGTTTGTCAACGCCGATATGGGAATGTCTGGCGCCAACTTTGGCGTCGCGGACACTGGCTCCCTTTGTCTTGTTGAAAACGAAGGCAACATTGGACTTTCGACCACTTGCCCGAAACTTCATGTCGCTCTCATCGGTATCGAGAAAATTCTCCCCAGTTCGAAGTATATTCCGCTCTTCTTGAATATGCTTCCCCGAATGGGCACGGGGCAGAAACTAACCTCTTACACTCACATATTTAACGCGCCGACCGAAGGTCGCGACCTTCGAGTCGTCATCGTCGACAACGGGCGTACAAACGCGTTGGCTCAGCCTGATACCCGCGGCGTTCTTCGTTGTATTCGTTGTGGCGTCTGTATGACGAATTGCCCCGTATATCGTCATGTTGGAGGTTGGGCTTACGGTTGGGTCTATCCGGGACCTCTCGGCGCTGTTCTGACGCCGCAACTACTGGGAATGCAGACGGCCGGCAAGTTGCCTTTGGCTTCTTCTTTGTGCGGCGCATGCTCTCAGATTTGTCCCGTCAAGGTTGACCTCGCGCATTCGCTGATACGACTTCGTGCCAAGGCTGTTCAGGCAAGGCCCAAGTCCCCTGCGTATAAACGTCTCGATGCGCTTATGTGGAAGACCTTCTCAGTTGCTATGCAGACGTCTCGACGTTATTCGCTTATGATGTTTGTACTTCGCGCCGGAATCAAGGTTGGGCGGTTATGTCCGCAACGTCTGAGACCGCGGTATTTCGGAGGCTGGACGCGTGGGCGTGAGCTTCCGGAGGGGCGGGGAACGTTCCGTAGCTGGTGGCGGAAAAATCGCAAAAAGCAGTCGTAGGCTCTTGTGTTCTGAGACTTCTGTCGCAGCTTCCGGCGTTTGAGGTGGATCACGCATGGATTATCGTGGTGTTCTTCTGATCAGCGGCGTCTTGTCGCTATTGGCGATAGCTACGTTTATTGCAGAATTTTTTCGCAATAGACCCGGGGGAATTGACACAGCGACTCTTTCGAGTTGCCGTTCAAGGATTAACGCCTGGTGGCTGCTCTTTGGTTCTTTGATCTGCGCGCTCCTTCTGGGGACGGGTTTTACGGTGCTGTTTTTTGGCGTCGTTTCCTTCTGGGCGCTTCGTGAATATGTGACGATCACGCCAACGCGCCTCGCCGATCATAAGATGTTAGTGGGCGTGTTTTTTGTCCTGACTCCGTTGCAGTTTCTTCTGGTTGGCGTCGATTCTGAGTGGTTCTCGAAAATCTTTCGATACGAGCCGTATTTCTTCTATTCGGCGATGATTCCTTCGCTGGCGTTTTTGATCCTGCCCGCGTGCGTTGCGCTTTCGGACGATACGAAATATTTTCTGGAACGTATTGCGAAATTGCAGGTTGGTTTGTTAATCTGCGTTTATTCGCTGAGTTTTGTGCCGGCTCTTTTGACGATGAACCTTCCGAATCCCTCCGCTGAAGTGACGGCTTTGACTGATATTTCGGATATTCCTGCCGCCGACCTTGGCAGCAAGGTGATCAAACCGTTTGAACAGGCCGTCACTGCGATACCGGGCGCGCACAGCGTGGAATCGGAATCGTCTGAAGCTGTTAGCGCTCCCGTTGCCGAAGTCGCCGTCGACGCGCCTGCTCAAGGGGCTTCCGAACGTAAGCGTAACCCGTCGAATTTGACGCTGCTCTTTATCTTTGTTCTTTTGACTCAGATTAGCGACTTTGCCCAGTTTTCATGGTCTTTGATCTTTTCACGACACAAGATCGCGCCTCATGTGAACTCGAATCGTTCCTATGAAGGACTAACCCTCGGCGTTTTGACGACCGCTATTTTTGCGATTGCGCTATGGAAGTTTACGCCTTTTGACTGCTGGGAAAAAGCCGCTGTTGCGGGCGTTGTCATTTCCTGCATGGGATTTGCCGGCAATATTACCGTTAGCGCTATTAAGCGCGATCAGGGAGTCGGCGATTTTGAGGAATTGATCGAGGGACATAACGGCGTTCTTGACCGCATTGATTCGCTCTGTTTCGCCGCTCCGGTATTTTTCCACTATGTGAGGATATTCTGCTGAACCGGACGTTTGTGAAAGAAGAAGCCGCTTTCTGAGTTGTTGCAGGAAGCGGCTTGGGCGGCGTTTGCGGGCAGAGAAACGGTCCTGTTGACGTTACTTCAGATTTTCCACCGATTTCACATAGTCTTTGGGGAGCTCGTTGAGTTTGTAGCCTCCCATTTGTTCAAAGACTGGCCAGTCGTCCGTGAAGCGATCCGCGAGTGGAAAATCGACGCCGTCTTTCATGAGCGTACGGAGTTTGTCCGGATCGTCCGTTCCGAAGTAATTAATCTTAATTCCTGCCGCCTTAAGTTTGGCGATATCGTCAGCGTCGTAGCTTTGAAACTGAATGAATTGGCACTTCAGATCGATCGTGTGCTGAATGACTTTCTTAAGAGCTTCTCCCCTGGCGCCAGTGAGATAGTTGATTGCGATACCGGGGCAGACTGCTCGCGCTTCCTCGACGTCTTTATCAATTTCGCACGAAATGAGCGACTGACGCGTGCGGTTTTTTGCAACGACGACTCGAGTTGCGGCGGCTGCGATTCCTTCGCCGGGTTTAATGTGGATGTTGAGGATAATATTTGCCGGCAGACAGTCGAGAGTTTCTTCGAGGGTCGGGACCTTCGTGCCAGCGAATTTCGGATCTTTTTTGGCGCCAGCGTCAAGCTTCCGGATTTCTTCAAAGGTCAGATCCTTGACAGCGCCTTTGCCGTTCGTTGTTCGATCGACGGTAAGGTCGTGCATGATGACGAGTTTGCCGTCTTTAGTGAGTTGCACGTCGAATTCAACTTGCTGAGCGCCTGCCTTAGCGGCGGCGACAAAACTGGGAATCGTATTTTCTGGAGCGAGCCCCTGATCCCCTCGGTGAGCGCAGAGGCCGTTTTCAGCGAGTTTTGGCGCGATCTGGAGGTTTTCTGACGTCGCGAGATACTGGGGCGTGACGTCGTTGAGCGCGTAGCCGCCGAGCGTCTCAACAACGGGCCAATCTTTGGTAAAATAATTAACGAGAGGGAAATCGACCCCATCGTTAAGCAGCTTACGGATTTTATCAGGATCGTCGGTTCCGAAGAAGTTGATCTTGATTCCGGTTTCCTTGAGTTTTTTGATTTCTTCTGCAGTGTAGTTGTGAGTAATCTGAATGAAATCGCATTTCCAGTCGATCGCGTTTTTGATGTACTGCTGGGGGTTGGGGTTGCGTTCCATACAGCAGATTTTTGCCTCAGGACAAACGGCGCGAATTCCCTCCATTTCTTTCTTGCCGACGGCAAAGAACGCCTGATGAAGTCGATTCTTTTCCATTACGACGCGACACGCTTCGGCTCCGATGCCTTCGCCGGGCTTAACATGGACGTTAATCCAGACGTTTTGAGGGAGGCAGTCGAGCGCTTCCTCAAAGGTTGGGATTTTGACGTCTTCGAAAATGGCGGTCTGTAACTTGACGTTGAAGGATTTGAGCTCGTCGAGCGTTAGATCTTTAACGGCTCCTTTACCGGTGGTGGTGCGATCGATCGTTTTGTCATGCATGACGACGAGCTTGCCGTCTTTGGTGCGCTGGACGTCGAGTTCAATTTGCTGCGCGCCGGCTCGCGCCGCCGCAACAAACGCAGGCACAGTATTCTCCGGCGCTATTCCCTGATCGCCTCGATGAGCGCAAAGTCCGCGCTCCGGCATTTGAGGAGCGTCGCCTCGCGTCTGTTTCAGGAACGTACCGACGACAACAAGCCCAAAGACCAGAATGAACGTCAATCGATAAAATGATGATTTTACCATAGTTATAACCTTACTGTTGCTGGACGTTTTGAAATGAAACCTCTAAAAGGAGCGTTCGCTCAGTTCGCACGCTCAATTTATTCTATAAACTTTTCCGAAGATTTCCACTTTTGGACGATTCTCTTTCCGAGCCTGTCGGGTATTAAAACTTGATTCAAAGGACGCCGCCCTTTATAATCGACGGCGGGAAGGCGCGTGTCTCCGTTTGTTTTTCAGCGTTATTTAATAATTTGGAGGGATAATATGAATCTCTGCTCGATGTTTGGAACGCTGGTTATTGGCGCTCTGAGTTGGGTTCCGAGCGACGTTTCTCAATTTTGGGTCGAGCCTGATAAACCGGCCCTTTTGGAATTTGACGTTAAAAAAGACGAGACGGTTGAATCTGGATCCAGATCTGATTCGGTGAGGTTTGTTGTGAGAACGACAGACGGCGAGATGTTAAAGGAGGGGGAAGGAGAAATAGTGGGAGAACGTCTCGCAATCAGAACGACGTTGCCTCAAGGTTATTTTGAACTCGAACTTCCCGAATCCAATCAAGCGTTTGGAGTTGCTTCTCAACCTCCTTTTTGTCCGTCCGACGCTATTCTGGCGTCCAGCGCGAAGGAGCGCAATGATCTTCGTCTTCGAGACGATTTCTTCGGAATTGACGCCGCTTCGACGTGGCTCGTTCAGGACGATAAAACACGCGAGGCGCTTATTCGTAACGCTCGACGCATTGGCGTCGCGACCTATCGTGAACGCCTGAGTTGGGGACGAGTCGAACCGCAGGAAAACGTCTTTGACTATAACGGCGATCGCAATTCGGAGACGGTTCGCGCCGCGGCGTTGAAATATGACATGCCTGTTTTGGAACTGTTTCACTCTGCCCCCGATTGGGCGGGTCATGTGGGAACGTATCCGGAGGATCTTATCAAGACCGCCAACAGTTGGGGCGCTATTGGCAAACGTTGGGGCCGTTATTGGAATTCGATTGAGGTGTGGAACGAGCCTGATATTAGCTTTAGCGGGAATTTACCAGCCGATCAGTACGCTCCCGTTTTGAAGACGGTCGCTCAGGAATTGGCGCGGAAGGGAATCACAACCCCGGTCGTCGGCGGTATTATTGCAACTTTTCGCGACAACTTCATGGATAGTTTTGCCGATAACGGAGGTCTTGACGCGTGCGATATCTTCTCGTTTCATACCTATTGTCGCGCCCCTGAAATGGAGTCGGTCTGTCTTCGTTATCATAACTGGCTTGTGAAAAATCATGCCGAATGGAAGCCTGTTTGGATTACGGAGTGCGGACGTCCATGGAAGAAGGGAACCGAGCGTCCAAATCGTGAAGCGGATCTTGAGAGCGCGATTGATATTGTTGAGAAGGGCGTTGTCGCCAAGGCGATGGGATATGATTCATATTTTCCGTTCGTCTATGTCTTTTACGAAGAAAATGACAACAACTTTGGCATGAGCGACAAGAACAGCGCGCCGTTGCGTTCCATAGCGGGATACGCGCGTATGATTTATCTTCTCAGCGGTAAAGACTGCATAGGAAACTGGAAGGTTGACGGTTCGGACGCCGCCTGGCTCTTTGTCGATCGGGAGAATGGCGAGCAGATCGCTGTTGTTTACGCTTCCGAGAGGAAAAAAGGGCGCGTTGTGAAGCTCCCCTGCAAACCGGTCTTTGCGGAACGCGTTACCGGCGAACATGTTGGTTCCAGCGACTCGAATGAACTTGACTTCAGCGACGGTTTGCTCTTTGTTAAATTGCCTTACGATTTTAAGGCGGAACTCAACCAATCCACCGAAGTTGACCAAGCGCGTCTCCTTCGTGTTCAGGCGCGTGAAAAACACGGCGTCGACGCTCGTCGTAACGACGACGTTGTTATGAGGTTCGATTACGACAAGGAAGTTGTTTCCGCGACGAACGGCGGGTATTCGCTTCTCGATCCGGAAATCAAGGAGCTTCAGGGACGTCTTTCTGTCTTTAATTTTTCGAACGAGTCGAAGACTCTGCCAGTAAGCGCCGAGGCTATCGTCAATAAGAGCGGCTCTTCTGAAAAGATTGACGTTTTTAGCAACGTTCCTGACGCGGTCGCAGTTCCCGCTCGCGGTAGAGCAACGATTCCTTTTACGATCGACTTATCAAAGGTTTCGCCGTTTTTTCCCCCGACCCTGGTCTTCAAGGCAGGTTCTGACGCCTATCTTTCATTTGAACTTTCGCGCGGTTTTACGGAAGAGAATTTCCATGATAATGTTGAGGAAGCCGTAAGAATCGATATTTCCGATCAGCGCGCCTGGCAGAAGTCCTGTTCCAGCAACGGTTCCATTGAATTCCATGATGGAATTGCCACAGAGCAGAATAAGGGATGGGGATTCACTGTTAAATATGCGGACGACAACGACAAATGGGCTTACCCGCTCTTTACGCTGCCGCGTGTTGACGGAAAACTCAAGCCAACGTCCGATAGCGACAAGACCTACGATCTGAATGAGTTCAGCGGCGTCGCTTTTTGTGTTAAGGGATCGTCCAACGCCGACGGCGGAGTGTTGCGCTTCTTCACATACAGTGAAAAAGGAACATACTACTATACGAGTTCTGGATTTGCGCGTGCGGATGGAAAAGAGCGTTTTATCGTGATCCCGTTTAAATCCATTGACGCTTATGGCGGCGTACCCGATCCTTTCTCTCCTGACAACATTCTTCGAATTTCAATCGGCGGCAATTCGAAGGGGTCAGAAATGAAAATCGAGGTTGGCGATTTCTACTTCTTCAAGTGAGGAAAGAGACTTCAGAACGTTCCGACCTGAATAAACAACGCGCCGCTTGCTCTGAAACGGAGGAAGCGACGCGCTGTTGCTGGGATGGAGAAAGATGTGGATTTAAAATTTTTTGAAGTCGTATTTTGTTCGATTGAGCGGTTGACGGGTCGAATAGCTCTGCTTAACGTCGATCCAGAGCGGAACAGTTCCATCGCGAAGGGGGAAGCCCCAGACCTTACCCTGATGGGATAGTTCGTTGATGAGCGGCTCTCCTGACCGATAACGGCGGACGTTTTCACAATAGATATCGCAAATATCGTCAAAACGCCATCCAATTTGACCCGCCACATGCGGCGTAATAATGACGTTGTCGAAATCCCAGAGCGGAGAATCCTGCGGGAGCGGCTCTGGCGAGGTCACGTCGCAGACGTAGCCGCCGAGCTTTTCAGAGCGAAGCGCCTCGACGAGCGCGTCCGTGTCGACGAGGGGGCCGCGCGCCAGATTCGCAAGGAGCGCGCCGGGTTTGATCCTGGCGAGACGTTCCGCGTTGAAGACGCCGCGCGTTTCCGAATTCAACGGAAGAGAGAGAAAAATAACGTCCGAGACGGCGAGGAGATCGTCCAGCCGGTCGGCGCCCCAAAGTTCGGCGACTTGCGCAGGTTTGTTCTCTGGAAAGAGATCAACCGCTATGATCTTTCCAGCAAAGGGCGCGACAACCTGAGAGAAACGACGACCGACTCCGCCGAGACCAACGATCCCGACCGTTTTGCCGATGAGATCGAAGGTCGGTTTTCTTTTGAACGAGCGGTAATCCGGATTGTCTTCCTTGACGCGCATATCGTAAATAAAAGAGCGCAGATTGCGATCCCACGCTAAGATTAACGCCAAACCGTGTTCTGCAACCTGATCTGAGAGAACCCCCGCCGCTGTTGTGATCGTAATGTCTGATTCGATCGTCGCCGGGACAAGGCACCAATCCATGCCTGCTGCCGAAGACTGGATCCACTGAAGACGCTTTTGGGCGACAACCCTTTCCCAGTCGACAGGGACCTTGGCATGACCGCAGAAAAAGTCGGCGTCAAGAAGCGCTTCGGCAACGTCTGATTGACCGACGTTGACAATATTGAGCTCAGAAGACCACGCATCGTCAATTCGAGCAATCAGGCGATCTTCAACGGGCTCCGAACGAAAACAAACAACGAGATTTTTCCTGGTCATTATAACGTCTGACTCCTTTTTTCATCCGGCGATCAGCGTTGGTCTTTTTCATTTTTTGCGCGACTGGCCGTCTTGAGTTTTTTCAACGAGTTTTTTGAATTAAGCATTGCGGCAAGAGCGTCGGTTGACAGCACAGCCGACCTATTGCCGAATTTTAGCGTTTGCTGAGCTTCTGTAAAGTGACAAAAGGCGATTGCAATCGCGTCTGCCACATCCGGCGGTTCGGGTATTTGAGCGAGTCGAAGTTCCAGTTTTACCGCGCGTTGCATTTGGTCCTTGGGCGCATGGCCCGAGCCGGTCATTGTTTTTTTTATCTTTGTGGCGGCATAAGAAACGACGGGAATTCCAGCCTGTTCTGCGGCAAGACAGATGGCGCCTCGGGCATGCCCCATGAGAATCGCCGTGACGGGGCGTTTGTAGAGGGAGTAGAGCTGCTCAAGCACAAGAACGTCCGGATGAAACGTAGCGATAACATCGGAGACTCCGTCGTAGATTTCCTTGATGCGTCCCGAGAGGGCCTTGGAAGAGCTGCGCACAACGCCAGCCTCCATAAGTTTAGCGCGTCCGGATGAAATGTCGATAACGCCGTATCCTGTCGTATTGAGTCCCGGATCGATTCCCAAAATGACT
>CACYBR010000043.1 GCA_902772705.1 uncultured Planctomycetota bacterium | reverse complement strand
GAGGTTCGGAACGACGATCGTCGTGTCGGTCGTCGCCGGCATGGCGGTATAGCTCGAGTCGGTCGAACTCTTGTACTCGACGACGTATCCGGACGCGTTGGCGACGGGGTTCCAAGCGACCGTGACGGAGCTGGAAGTCGAGGAGGACGACTTGAAAGCCGGGACGTCGAGCTGAACCGGTTCAACGGAGTCGAACTCATACGCGCCCAGATCGACGGATTCGCCGATGATTCGCGGGGCGCCGGCGAGATCGGTCTGGGACGTGACGTAAGCGTTATCGCCGCGATTGATCGCCTGCGAGCCGGGCGCGAGCGTATAATCGCCCGCCGCCGCGTTCGTGAAGAGCGGCAGGGACGGATCGTATGCGATAACGCCCGAGTTTCCGTTTGACCAGTCGTTAAAGTCGCCGTCGTTCAGGTCGAGGAGGACGCTGTAAACGTTGGCGGAGTTGGCAATTTCAACCCATCCCGGCATGGTTTCCGGAGTGTAGTACTCCCAGCTGGAATTGTCGATCCAGAAGTTTCCGCCCTGATTATTGACGACGATCGAATTGTCAATGTCAAGTTGCAGCGTTCCGCTGCCAGGTTGCCAGTAGATTGCGCCGCGACCATAGTCGCCTTCCGTTGTCGTCGTGTTGTCGGCAATAGTCAGGCTGGACAGCTGAAGTCGTAAATTCGGCTGGCTGTCGTCGCTTATAAGAATGGCGCCCGCTGACTCGGCCTCGTTCTGGACGATAGTGGAATTGGCGACGACGCCATTGGAAGCGCGCAGGCAAAGAGCCCCGGCGGAGTTGGCGTTGTTGCCGCAGAATACCGAGTTCGAAATGCTGATCGTCGCAAACCGCGCGTAGACGGCGCCGCCTTCCCAGTCAGTGGAATTGTCGCAGAAGGTTGAGTTCGAAACCGTTAGCGTTCCCCCGTCGGTATAGATCGCTCCGCCGTATTCGGCGCGGTTGTTATCGAAACAGGAATTCGAAACGATTAATGTCGACTCCGAACCTGCGTAGATCGCGGCGCCGACGCCGTCCAAACCGTCGCAGTATTCTGCCACGTTGTTGTAAAAGCTTGAATTTGAGATCGTCGCCGTTGAGGAAGAAGCGACCCAGATCGCGCCGCCGTTGTCGCCAAGCGCGCGAGTGAACGCGAGCGAATTGACTTCAACGTTCGCTCCTGAAACGTAGAAGATTACCGACTCGGAATTTGCGTCGAGGGTAAGGCCGGGTTCGTTCGTCGCTTCGTTCCATAGCGAACTGGCGTCGATTGCGAGCGATTTATCGATCTCGAGAGCCGAACCGTTGAGCGAGATCGTCGCGCCTTTGAGCGACGTGTCAAACGTGATCGTGTCGCCGTCGGCGGAGTAGAGCGCGACAGCCTCTCGCAGCGAGATCTTGCCGTCGTACGCGTTGACGACGTCGTCTGAAGTCGTCACGACGTTCGACGGCGTCTCGACGGTTGTCGGCGCCGCCTTCGTCTTGACCGCCTTGACGGCGCTGTAAGCGGAATTGGCGTAATTTGCGCCGTCGCCGACCGCGCAGACGCGGAGCTTATAGGTCGTTTCGGGCTCGAGATTCGTAATCGCGAGGGTCGTCGCGGTCGTTTCCGGCATGGCGGTATAGTTCGCGTCGTTCGCGCTCTTGTACTCGACGACATATCCCGACGCGTTGGCGACGGGGTTCCACGCGACCGTGACGGAGCTTGCGGTCGAGGAGGACGACTTGTACGTCGGAGCGTCCAATTGCGTGAGCGAAAGTTGACTTGCGGCAATTTCAATAACATCGCAGGAATCGGGAAGATTAAGCTCGGAATGGAGCGCCTGAAGGGCGGCAAATTCGGCGTGCGAGACGCTGAGGAGTTCGCGCGCTTCGAGGCTTTCGAGAACAAGGGTTCGCGGCTTGACGGAAAAGGCGTCCGTTTGTTTTCCTGTCTTATTCCTCGCCTTAAGCTTTAACATCGAGACGGAAGAACCGAGAAAACTGGCGATCGTACGCCTGAGAGACGATTTCTTTTGCATGATAAACACCCCTGTTGACTGGAAAAAATGCGCCGAACGTCTTCGCCGTTCCGAAACGACCCGCAGGACGCAAAGTACGACGATACGCTCTCATTTTAGGCAGGTTACGACCGTCGTCCAGTGGGTTGATTGGTTAAACTGGGTAAATCGGGATAAAAACAGCGTTCATGGAGGCTCGACGCCGGTCATTACCGCGTCGCTCAGGCGGTCTTTTTATTCTGGACGACTGCTTCGTTATTTGACGCTGAAGAGTACGGTCGACTCGTCTGCGCCGATAAGCGCTTCATGACGAATTGCGATATGATATTGAGTCGCCGTTCCTGAAAACGCCTTTTGGAGAAAGAGCAAAAGAGCTCGCCGCACGTCTGATCGACGACGAACGCTTTGGCCTTTCAATCCCGGCGGCTTGAACAGAAAGAAAAAACGACGACAAGGCGAACTCTGAAGACTTGGCGTCCAGGAGCGACACGTCCCGGCGACGGCTCCGGAGAATAACAACGTCTTCAGACCGGGCTGGGGCTGTCAGACAAAAATCCGCAAAGACGCGGCGTCGACGTCTCCTTTCGACTTTATAACAGAAAAAAAAGGCGCCTCCCCGCAGCTCCGGGAAGACGCCTTTCAGTAATTCGGGAATCTAAACGTCGAACCGATCAGAACTCTTCGAAGAACCCTTCGGCGAAGAGATCGGCGATCGCGTTGCTGGTATAGGCGTGAGAATTGTATTCATACGCGCCGAGGTCGACCGTTCCTCCAGACTGGCCATTGTTATAATTAACGCGACGCACGTTGCCGGCTGCGTCGTACGCGGTGGTGACGGCGCTGTTGTCGCCGGAATCGACGGGTCTTACCCGTGTGCTACTGGTAGTCGTGCGTCCGGTTCTCTCGTTGTAGTCATACTTGGTGACGCTGATTCTGGACGTGCTTCTGATACGCCCGGTGTTGCTGTTGAGAGGCGAGGTGGCGTACTGAGAAGCGAGCCAGAGGGAGGTCGCCTTGAGCGTTCCGGCGCCTCCAAGACCGTCGACGTTCTCGTTGTAGCCCTTCGCGCCAATCGTATTGTCGACGGAGAGCGTATGGGAGACTTCGAGGACCGAACCGCCGAAGACGATCAGGTTGCAGTCGGTGTTGTTCCAGAGAATCGCATTGACGATCTTTCCGTTCGTTCCGCGGAAGTGGACGCCGTGGTCGTTGTTGATAACGCTGCACTCGCTGAGCTCCATGTCGCCGTAGGCGTTGACCGCCATGTCGTCGTTGCCGTTGAAGATCGAGCTTTCGACCTTGATCGAGGAGCCGGGCGCGCCGTAGAGGACGCCGTTGTCGTTAGTGTCTTCCGTATGGTTGTTGTTGGTGAACGAGCATGCGGTAACGACGACGGAAGCGTTCTCGCCAACGTAGACGCCGCTTCCCTGCTCAGCCTCGCCATTGACGAGGTTGAGGTTGGAGATGGTCAGCGAGGCGTCGTCTCCTTCGACAACGAACGCGCCGTGAGTTCCGCGGCTGTCGATCGTCACGTGGGAACTGGACTCCGCTTCAATCGTGACGTCGCCGGTAATCTCAAGAGGCGAGTCGAGGTAGAAGGTCGAGATTCCACTGGGGAACGTGATCGGATCAGCCTGATCGCCGAGCTCCTGAAAATGCATGACAGCTTCGCGGAGCGAAGTCTGTCCGTCGAGCGGGTCGACAATATCGTCGGCAAGCGTAACGGCGGTGCTGTAGCCTTCGGAGACGACGTTCCAGCCGGAGAGGACGCCTTCGCCGACGGCGCGGACGCGGATATCGTAATTCTCGTAGTTCGAGCCGTTGACGTGGGTGGCGACGATTTTACCGCGCGTTTCCGTGTACGTGACGCTCGTCATATTGAGCCAGACGGGATAGTCGCCGCCGGTGTAATAGTACTCGACCTGATAGTCGGTCGCTTCGCCGTAGGGAGTGAACGTCATGTTCAGGACGTTGTCCTCGTCGACGGTGATTGCGAGGTCGAGCGGCGAGTTGAGGGTCTT
>CACYBR010000042.1 GCA_902772705.1 uncultured Planctomycetota bacterium | reverse complement strand
CTGGGTTGCAGGTAGTTCAAAAAATCCTGAAATTCTCCCGTCGTAACGCTTTGGAGATCACGGTCAATCTGGAGCTGATCGATTCGAAGCTGAGCGACGTCCAGAACGTGACCGACGTTGGGGATTGTCCTGTCCGTGACGTTCGCCGAGTACGTCGTGTTGCCATTGCGCGCGCGAAGACCCGAAATTGTGAGAACGCCTTCGCGCCATGAGACCTGCCCTTCGACGTTGGTGAGCGCAAAAGGAAAGCGTTCAGGCTGGAACGAAGTCGACTCTGGAATCGGAGTCGCGTCGAACTGCAACGCGAGGCGTTTTTCGTCGGTGCGATATCCGAGACGTATCTGGCCGTTCGCCTTGCCCTCGAGTCGAAGACGTTCGAGCTCTTCTCTGGCGTCATGCTGGGCGAGCGCGTCGCGAAGTTCTTCTCCGAGAGGAAAGTTTTTAACGTTGCTTGCAAGGAGGAAACGCCATTGATCGTCGGCAAGCGGCGCGCCCGCGACAGCCGGAACCGTCGTGAAGCTTTCGGGAGGCGCCGGGGACGGTTCCGATAGGAGCGCGAGCGCCGGATCGGCGTTTTCTCGCGTCGTTGCAGAAGAAGCGTTTTCTTCGTTCGCGCTTGCGAACGCGCGTCCAAGCGCGGCGTAACCTGCGCCGGAGACAAGCGAGCCCGCCGCAGCAAAGGTCGCGCCGCCGCTTTTGCCCGTCATGTTGGAGAAGACCCACGCGCCGTCGCGCATATAGATCGTGCCGGAAATCGAGGAAATTGGAATGGGAAAAGGCTGGTACTGGATAGAGCCGTTGTGAAGCGTCAACGCCGCTTCAACGCAGAATTTGTCCTCCAGAGGCGTCCTGTCCGGATCGTAGGAGATCCGAACGCGCGCGCTAACGTCGCCGGAGGGATGAAGGTTCTGAAGGGTCTCGCGACTTTTTTCCTCGACCGCGTTGATAACCTGAGCGTCGAGCGCTCTGTTTGGGATGAGAAAGTCCACCTGCCCTTTGGGGCGCGTCATGACGTTTGTGAATCGTCCCTGAACCCTGACGGGATCGCCGGCGGCCTGCGATTCGAGCGCGATAGAGAGCGTTTCGGCGGAATCGAGCGTCACGCGACCAGCGAGACCGTCGAGTCGATATGGAAAAGCGACGCATAGAATCTCGACGTTGCGACCGTCGATCGTAAGGTTTCGAGGCGCCCACTGACCGGCGGTCGCGTTTGATTTTTCCATCGTGACGTCGAAGACGCCGATTCCTGAGAAGCGGTATTCGTCGAGGACGTTTAGAAGATGGTCGAGCGATTCGTGCGAGGCTGCGTTGGCTTTTTTCGCTTCATTGACGAGTCTGACGAACGCGCCGTTCGTGACGGCGAGATTGTCGAATTGCGCTCGAAGCGTGGAGGATGAATTGTCGGAGAAGGGAGCGGTCTGTCGAAACGCCGCCTTGACGGTCGTCTGGCCACAGATCGCGGAGATTTTGCGAAGCTCGATCAAATCGTTGACGATTGTGTACTGAGCGGCGACGTCTGAAACCGGGTACTTCAGAAGGGGGGAAGAGAGCGCGGCGCCGTCGATTTGGCCGTCGACGCGAGTTTTTACGCTGGAGAGCGCGCCGTCTTCGCTGAGAAGGTCGAAGCGGAGAGACGTTTTTCCCTGAACGCCGCTGATCTGAGCGAACTGCCGGGGCGCGATTCCCCTAAGCAACGGGAAGAACGTCGCCAGATCGAGATTGTCGACTTTTCCGGAAATATCCCATGCAACCGACTCGATTCTACCGACGGCCTTAAGGTTTTCAACATATGGATTCGAGGCGTCGACCTCCAATTTCCAGTAGAAGGGCGCCGCCGACGTTTTTGTCACGGAGGGAGCGGACGAAGTCTCCGGTTCCGGCGAAGGTTCGTCAAAGACGGGCTGATAACTTACGAAGCCAACGTTGGAAGAGGCGGGAACCGTCGACGAGTTCCAATCCGCGCTGGCGACAGGGGGATTTGGAGAAAGGGCCGCAGGTTGCGACCATGCATCGTCAGACGTCTGAGGACGCGTCGGAGCGTCGATTTCAGAGTCGTTCTCGTGAGGTTCTTCCTCGTTTGTTTTGCCGGGAGAGAGTCGAACGTGAAGGCCGGAAATCGAGGCGCCGTTGAGAATCATGCTGGCGTCTTTGATTTCAACAGAAAGAGAGCGGTTGGCGCTGTTGCGATTTGTAGGCGCCAGCGCGAGGAGGTCGCTTTGAAGCTGCTTCAGCCCACCGTTGACGCGCAGAACCGGGTGAGAGATCACGACGCGCCGCATATCGTACTGACCGGCGACGATTTTTTTGATCTCGAGGGGGCACTCGACGTATATTTCGTCCGCCAGAAGAAGCGGATCGGCGTCGGGCGACGATTCGTGACGCTTCCATTTGACGGAATAGAGTCTTATTCCGCGCGTGGAATCCAGGCGAACCGCGTCAAAGGAAACGGCGAGATCTGGAAACTGTTCCTGTAGCGCGCGGCTGACGACGCGCGAAATTTCTCCGTCTGCGCGACGATATGCGACGACGCTCACGACGCCGGCGACGAGAACGAAAAGAAAGAGGAACCACCCGAGCGCGCTTTTTATTTTTCGATAAACAGCGCCGCGCTTTTTTCTGTGCAAAACGAGTTTATTGCGTCGGCGTCTCATATCAGGCGGCTCTTGGGATTTCACATGTTTCAGGGAGAAGAAATTTGTCGACAACTGCGGAATCGTAGCGAAACGGCGGTCTGTCGTCAAGACGTTTTGAGTTATTACGCGCATTGCGGAGATCGTTTTTCATCTTTTCCTGACTTTATGGCAAATAAGTCAAAGGAAAATTCATACAGAGATTTTAGAAGATGGAGAACATCCCCATATGAAATGGGGTTTAACTATCGACAGTGGAAATTTCTGTATTTTTTTAATTTGGCGTTTGAAATGCAAGAAGGTGATTTTGGAAGCTACGACGCCGCGTTGGAATCGTGAGAATGTGTTATTTTGATACGCTGCTGAAGGCGGCTGATTCAAAGCGCTTCAAACTGATGCAAACGCGTGTCGACGGCGATCGTCTGCGGCCTCAGCTGCGGCGCGATGAAACGAGAGTAGATTGTTCCTTTCCGTTCCCTGACTTTAAGGAAGGATCCCCCTCCAGCCGTATAACGCTGCCAACCCTCCGGAAAACGTCATACGAGGCGACACAAATCGACAAAACTCATTAGAAACGGCGCGTAAGAACCGTTTTTCAACCTTCTTCAAGGTCTTTGAAAAAGATTATTACGCAAGTTGGGAACTTTGCCGGATGCGGCGCGTCATAGAGAGCAAAGGAGCGGAAAGTGAACGACGAAGAATTGATCGAAAGAACGCTTGCCGGCGACAAAGAAGCCTTTGGCAAGCTTGCTCTTAAGTATCAGGACCGCGTTTATAATCTTGCGCTCCCGATCGTAGGAAATCCTGAAGACGCTATGGACGTAACGCAGGAAACTTTTATTCAGGCGTTGTCCCATCTGTCTGGATTTCGGCGGTCGAGTCGGTTTTATACCTGGCTGTATCGGATCGCATATAATTGCGCCGTTGGATCTCTGAGACGCCGAAGACGCACCGTGTCGGTCGACGCGGTCGTCGAGGAGTATGGCGATTCCTTCGAATCGAACGTTGAAGCGCCGGACGCTCGCGCACGGCGGGAAGACGACGTTCGGATCCTTCGCGCCGCGCTCGCCAAGCTTCCCGAGGAATATCGCGTTCCTCTGGTTCTCCGCGAGATGGAAGGCGCCAATTACGAGCAGATCGCTGAAACGCTCGCCGTGCCCGTGGGAACGGTTCGCAGCCGTCTTCATCGAGCGCGCGCGGCGCTGCGCGAAGCGCTTGAACGCGCTGGCGTCAACGCTTGACGCGGACGTTCCGTCTGGTATAGAATCGACGATTTAACGACAGCAACGATCGGTCTTTTGAGGACCGCATGATAACCATCCGTCGTCGGAACAACGGCGCCGGGTTATTGTCGAGGAACGTCGATAATGGATAACTTAGATTGGAACGAGGTTGTCGACTCAGACGAGATCGTCGACTCTTATGTCGACGGCGAACTATCAGACGACGAGAGTCGCTGGGTTGAAGCTCGCGCTGAGACCGACCTTGAGTTTCGTGAGCGAATCGAATGGGCTCTTGAGCTTCGCGAGCGGTTGACCTCGCTGAAGACGACCGTTCCCGAAGGGTTTTCCGAGCGTCTTCTGAACGCGATCAACGGTAGTTCCGTCTGGGACGCGATCGCTCTCGATTCCGACAAGCCTCTCGCGGCGGAGACCGTCCGTCGCGTGGAGCGTTCGTCTTCGAGGCGAAGGATCGCGCCTGTCGCGGTCGCCGTGTGCGCGGTCGTCGTCGTCGCGGGGCTTTCTTTCGAAGGCTTCAATCGGCTTCGCCGTCCCTCGCCTGACGTTGACGCGAATCCCGTGGCAGCGACCAACAAGCCCAGCGAGGGGCTCGAGCCTTCATCCCCCGTAACGCTGGAACCGCGCGCTCTCATCATGACGCCTTCTCCGGCGGGCAACGCTCCTGAATCGGTCGTGAACAAGCGTTCGCCGAACGGTTTTTGGTGTACGGCGTCGTTTACGGACGAGCAGCTCAAGATGCGAGTTCGCGAGTTTCAGACTCTTTGCGGCAAGCAAGATTCGCTGAAGCTCAAGAAGGTCAAGAGCGACCTTGAGTTCGAATTGACGAACGTCAAGCCTGGGACTTGGCGCGTCGTCGCCGGGTGGATCGAGCAAACGGCCGACGCATACGAATACTCCGACGCGCTTCGTTCGTGGAGCGCGAAAGAAGACGGTCAGGCGAAAGCCAAAAGTCTTCGCGTTTCTTTCGGACCTTTCGATCAGTCGATCGGGACGGAGGAGTTGGAACAAACAGAACAATGACCGCGCCTGAAGGGTCGCATGACCGACAGGATACCGGGCGGGCGCGGCGGCAAAATTGCGTAGATTGAGAGAAATTGCGCGCTTTCTGATTTTTCATGAACATGCGCGATTGATTTCTTCACAAAATACGGAAAAATTTTGTGGAAAACGCTTGATAAAAGCGACCCGGTCGTGTATCCTATTAGGTTAGTGCGTTGTTTTACGACCACTTCGCCTTTATTGCGTCGCTTTGACGCGCGTTGGTTCAATCTCGGCGCTCAAGTAGCGCGGGTTATTCCGAAATTATAATACTTCAAGGGCAAGGTCATCCGTAGCGCAGGTTTGCGATTCGCCATGAGACGGTCGTTTCTGCGTTGCTCTGTTCTGCAAAGGAAAAGAGAAATGAAAAAAACGTCCAAAGCAGGTTTTACCCTTATCGAACTGCTGGTTGTGATCTCGATCATCGGCATGCTCGCGGGTCTTATGCTTCCTGCCGTCCAGTCTGCTCGCGAGCAGGGGCGCCGCACCACGTGCATCAACAATCAGAAAAATATCGCCCTCGCGTTCATCCAGTATGAACAGACCAAGGGACGCTTTCCGCAGTGGCGCGCCTCGGGCGACGCCGACTTCGACAAAGCGACCATGAACGCGGTTTCCACCCCGAACTATAAGCTTCAGCTCGGTTGGATTCCGCAGATCTTCCCGTACGTTGAACAGAACCAGCTCTATGAGTATATTCAGAGCACCGGCTACGATGGGAACTGCGACGTTCAGATCGAAACGTTTGTTTGCAAGAGCGCCGGCACCCCGGACGTCAATATGAACAACTATGTCGCTAACTGCGGCG
>CACYBR010000041.1 GCA_902772705.1 uncultured Planctomycetota bacterium | reverse complement strand
GCGCGACCGTCAAACCGATTTCCGTTAACCGGATCGTACGGACCGTCGAGCTGAAAATGATAGAGCGAACCCGCTTTGGCGCCGGGTACAAACATCCTCCAGACGTCTCCTATGCGGTCGCGCGTTTCGTCAAAGTTGAGAACAAGCGAGGGTTCACGATCGTTGGGATCGTCGTAGAGCAGTAGTCTGGCGCCTGTCGCGGAACGACTTGTAAAAGAAAAAAGCGTTCCGTCTTCGTAGAGCGTCGCTCCGAAAGGAATATGATAACCTGACTTTTGTCTTTCTTGGAATTGCATCCAGACCGCTCCCGACTTTTTGCGCAAGGCAAATCGTTTTAGCTCCTTCGCGCGCTTGTCTTTTTATGCGTGACACAGTAAAATAAGCCAAGAGTCGCGACGTTTTCCGGTTTACGTTCAGCGCCGATTTTTACGACGCCGCCTCGTTTTTACTGTACCGCTTTTGTCAAAACTTTCAAGGATCAATCGACCTGCGTTCGTCTTTTATTCGTGGAAACGATAAGAGCGGCGTTCCCGCCGATTGACCGCGGAGCGCCTCATAATGCAGGAAACACTCGCCAGCGCGCCCACAATGGCTAATCGCCGCAAGCGCGTATTCACTCAGGAAACGTTGACGTCTCTGGCCTTTTTTCTATTCCTGTGGTACTTTTGGGGCGTTCGATATGGCGATTATCTCTTTGCGGCCCAGGAGAACTCGATCTTCCTCTACGATTACGAATACTTTTCGCGATGGCTTCAAGTTCCGGAAGGTCTGCTCTGCTATGCGACGTCGTTTCTCATGCAGTTCTTTTACTTTCCCATTTTGGGAGGAGCGATCCTTGCCGCTCTCACAATCGCCGGGCAGATCCTTATGGCGCGCCTGGCCGAGCTCAAAGGCGTCGCGCGCCTGACGTCGTTCCTGCCCGGCGCCTTTGTCGCCGTCTCGTCGACCTGGCCCGCGTACTACGTCTATATTCCATATGAACAGCCGCTGATTTTTTCGGAATCGCTGGCGATTCTTGTCGCTCTTGGGGGCTTTGCTCTGTATCGGGCCTTTGAAAACAAACGTTGGCGTTCCCTGCTTGGCGTCGCGCTTGTCGTCGTTCTTTATCCGCTTGTCGGCTTTTGGGGCTTTTTTGCGACCGCGCTCTGCTGCGCGTGGGAACTTGCGCGGCTCCTGTCTGGCTGGAAAGAGCGCGACGTTCGTAAGGTCGCGCTTGGCGGCGTCGTCCTCCTTGCTCTGGGCGCGATACTGGCGCCTCTTTTCTGGCATTGGGAGTCCTTCTATTTATCGATTAAATCAAACGACGTCTTTCTCCGCGGACTGCTCGAAGACGTTCGTTATGATAAAAGTTCGCTCGTTGCGCGGGTCGCCTACGGGGGCGCCGCACTGGCGCCGTTGACGATTCTCATCGTTCTTTTTGTCGCTCGAACGATTGCCTGTCGTCCGAAGAAAGCGCCTTCTGCTCGTCGCGTCGCGCGTCAGGAAGAACGCTATCGCGCGAGGATCGTGGCAAAAGAGAATAAGAGAAAAGCGCGTGAGAACGATTCGAAGCGGAAGGGAAAGAGCGAGACCAGATCCGACCCGCTGGCAGGGCTTTCCGAGGAGGAGAAACGCGCAAGATTTGAGCGTGAAAGGGAGAGAGCCCGCGTTCGTCTCGTCTGGGAACTGCTGGTTGTTTTGGCGGCCTTCGTCTTTCTGGCCGCGTACCATACGAAGTCTTTCTTCATTGTTCTGAAACAGACGCGCGCGCTGGCTGTCGAAGACTGGGAGGAAATTCTTCGCGTCGAAGCCAACGATCTGTTTCCGATTAATCCTGAGATTCAGATGCGCAACCTTGCGTTGTTTTATACCGGGCAACTTACGGAACGCGCGTTTGAACGTCCGGTTGGCGGGCTTGCCACGCTTCCTGTGACGGGCTACGACTATGGCAGAGCGTTGCACGGCAATTTGTTGTGCAAGTTTAAAGTCAAGCTCTTTACGCTTAGACGCGATACGGAGCAATGCGCGGAGCGCGTCTTGTGCGAACTCCTCTATTGTTATTGGGGCCAGACGAATATTGCCGCTCGTATTGCGACGAATAACCTGATCGCCTCTGAGGATCGTTCGGCGTCTTTCCTTCGCACCCTCGCCATCGCCGCAATGGTCAACGGCGAGGACAAGCTCGCGAGGCGATACCTTCGCACGCTTTCCCAAACGCTTTTTTACAGAGACTGGGCCGCTGTTCGTCTTGCGTACCTTGAAACGCCGGGATTCTACGAAGGGGTGCGCGATTATCATGACGACGAGGCGTTCGGCGAACTTCTGAAGAAGCGACAGGAGGAACGTCCGCGAGCCGCGAGCGACGAGGACGCCGCTAAACGCTATGGCGTTGACGTTGACGAAATCAGAAACGTTGCGGCGACTGTGCTGCGTATGCGTGAATTGCGACCGGTCGTCGACTATACTACGACGCGCGGCTATCCGAATCTGGTTTTCCTTTATCAACTGGCGAAGGAAGAGGAATTCGACGAATCTCCCCGCGATCGGCAGGATATCATTTTGATCTCCGCGCTGATGCAGAAGAAGAAAGATTTCTTCCTTGAACATATTGAACCAATCCTGAAAAAGGAATATCCAAACGGCGGCGCGCCCAAGGCCTATGAGCAGGGGTATGCGACCTGGCGTTTTCAGGCGTTTGGCCGTGATAAATGGAAGGATTGCGACTACAAATTTTCGCCGGAAACGATAGAGTTGTTTGAGCAGTTTGCCGATTATATCGTGGCCGTTCAGGGCGTGTCGGGGACTAGTTCTGACGAGGTCCAGGAAGTGTTGCGCAACTCCTGTCGCGGAATGTATTGGGGATATGCCAGCGACGAGTCGGTCTTCAACCACTATTGATCGTGGCGTACTTGGAGAATACTCTCGCTTCGTTGAAATTTTAGGGGTCCTATGAAGAAAACTCAAACCATTAAGCTTGTTTTGGTCTCGCTTTCAGTTGCAGCGGCGTTTCTGGCGTCGTCTGGCTGCCGCCACGCCGCGAAGGCTCCCTCAATTTACGACGAGTCAAGCGAACTTCCCGTCGTTTACCCGGATTATGTCGAGACGACTTTTCCTCCGAATATTGCGCCTGCGAATTTTATGATCGAAGAGGACGCTCAGGATTATGTCGTCCGTCTTACGGGCGCGGACGGCGCTGTCGTCTGCGTCTCCGGGAAAAAGGCGATCTTTCCTGAAAAACAATGGCGCAAGCTTCTGAACGCCAATCGGGGCGGCAAGATAGCGGTAGACGTTTTCGTTAAGAAAGACGGCAAGTGGCTTAAGTATAAGACGTTTGAAAACGACGTTTCCAACGATCCCACGGACGCATACCTCGCATATCGTCTCATTGAGCCTGGTTATGACTATGGTCATCGAATAGCGCTGGCGCAACGACACGTTGAAAACTTCGACGAGCAGCTCTTTTTTGACAATCGCAATACGGCGTCTTCGCCGTGCGTAAATTGCCATTCCTTCCAGGATCGTAAGACAGATCGTTTCCTTTTCCACTATCGTCGCACCGACGATCCGATCCATGGAGGGACGATTGTCGTCAATGGCAGACAAGCGGTCAAACTTAGCGGCAAAGTCGACGTCGACGGAATTAACTGCACCTATCCTTCGTGGCGTCCCTCAGGAGATCTCGTCGCGTTTTCCGCAAATTACACGCGTCAGTTTTTTCATTCTCTCTCCAGTCAAAAGCTCGAAGTCTTTGACGCGTTTTCCGATCTCGTCCTCATGGACGCGGCCAAAAACGAGATTAGGGTTATTGCGAAGACTGACGACGAATTCGAAACCTTTCCCTACTGGGCGCCGGACGGAAATACTCTCTACTACTGCAGCGCTCATGTTGTCCCGAACACGACGCAGGATTCTCCTGAAGTTCGCGTTGAAGAGATGGTCAAGCGCGCGACAGACCTGCGGTATAATATTTACAAAATGAGTTTTGACGAATCGACGCTAACCTTTGGGACGCCAGAGCTTGTTGTAGACGCGGCTTCTCAGGGACGTTCCGCGCTATTTCCGAGGATCTCGCCCGACGGCAAGTGGCTTGTCTATACTCTTGCCGAAAGCGGCACGTTTTCGATCTGGCGTCCGGAAGCGGATCTGTATCTTCTGAATCTTGAAACGGGCGACGTTCGCGCCTGGGATGAAGTCAATGGCGGCGATTCTGACAGCTACCACTCCTGGTCGTCGTCAGGGCGCTGGCTCGTCTTCAGTTCACGCCGCGAGGACGGACAGTATACGCGTCTGTATTTGACGCATGTAGACGAGAATGGCGTCGCGACCAAACCGTTCGTTATTCCCCAAAGGGATCCCGAGCATAATCGCAGACGTTATAAGTCGTACAACGTTCCGGAAATGATAGTCGAACCGATCAAGATCGATTACAGAGAGCTTGTAAAAACGGCGAAAGAAGAACCTCTTGGGACGAAGAATCTCTAACGTAGCGGGTAAAAAGGCGATCAACGTGAATTGGTCGCCTTTTTTTCATTTTGTTCGAGCACGCGTTCTTTTTCATGCAGAAACAGGTCGAGCGTAAAGAACGTTAGCGCAATCCAGATGACAACGAAACTCAGCCATTGGTAAATCGTCGTTTTTTCATGCAGAAGAAACGTTCCGCAGACGAATTGACCCGTAGGCGTCAGGTAATTAAGGATTGCGAGCGTCATAAGACGGCATCGATGAGCCGCCGCGCCGAAGAGGAGAAGCGGGATCGCGGTGAGCGCGCCTGCTCCAATAAGCAGGAGAAGAGTTCTAATATCAGTCGACCAAGAGGGCGGGACGTTGGGTGAAAAGGCTTCGTAGAAGATATAGCCGACGGCTATTGGAAGCGCAAAGAGTGTTTCTATGCTCAGCGCCGTTGTGGAGTCGACGTCCATCATCTTGCGCAGAACGGAATAGATCGCGAATACGAAGGCGACGACGACGCTTTCCCACGGAAGCCGCCCAACCCCTGCGGCGAACACGCAAACCGCGCACGCCGCAAGCATAATCGCGACAAGTTGAAGCGCGCGTAGTCTTTCACGAAAGAAAACAGCCGCAAACGCGACCGTAACTAAAGGGCAAGCGTAGTTTCCGAGACTGGCGTAGGTTGTGTGATTGATTGCGACAAGCCAAATAAAAAACCCCCAACTTGCCGCGGTCGTCGCCATTGTGACGAAGAGACCGGCGACATACAGCGGGTTGCGCAGCGCCTTGACGATCGCGGGACCGCGCTTTAGACATAAAAGCATAGGCGCGAGCAAAACAGTGGTGAAGGTTGCGCGAAACGCGAGCGTCACGAGAGGAGGAACTTCGCGCAGGAAGGCAAAGTAGATAGGGAAAAGGCCCCAAATGAAAAACGCGAGAAAACCCAGCGTCGTTCCGAACATATCCTGGACGTCGTTTGGTCGAGCGGCTGGATTGGGGGCGACCGTTCCGGGTTGACGCGTCTGGCTCTCGTTCATGATTCTTACTGCAGGCGAAGGATTCTGTTACGAAAAAACGCCGCGTTTTCAAACGCGGCGTGAAGATTTAGTCTGCTTGAAGCGACCTGAAAACGGTATTCGTTCGTCGACGACTCAAGGGATCAGCGCCTATTCTTGGCGGCCAGCATTTTAGCGCGTTGCTGTTCCTTACGACGCTTCGAAATGCGATCGGCGCGAATTTTGCTGACTTTTTTCTGATCTTCCATGTCCAGCAACGTGTCGCGGCGTTTTGAGAAGAAGAGCGCGATCATGATGACCGAGCCTGCGAAGAGGATGAAAGCCGCATAACTCAGAACCCAAACAGGATCGGACGCGGGCGCTTCGTCCTTGTCCGCAGCCAGAAGGAGCGGAGAATTCGCGATAAAAAGGGACGCTGCGCAAAGGCCCGAGAAAAGACGTCTGACCGAATTCGAACGAAGTTTCATTTTAACGTGCTCTTGCAAATACTGGAGCGTTGCCAAACGCCATAGGAAAAGGCAAATAACGCGAGACCGTTCTCGCGTTTGCCGTTCGGCGGCCACACAGCCGACCGGCGTTCCAACGTCGGTCCATTATATCTTTTTCTGAAACGATGGGAAGGGCGTGACAACAAGGCTCAGTCTTTCAGGGACTGGTAATAGTCGTCGATAATCTTCCAGCCTTCTTCGGCTGTTTGGGCGTAATGGAAAAGATCGAGATCTCTTACGCTGATGACGCCGACGTCGACCAAATACTGGAAGTTAATGACCTTCTTCCAGAATTCCTCTCCGAAGAGAACGATGGGAAGGTGCTGCATTTTGAAGGTCTGGCGAAGCGTGAGCGCTTCAAAGAGTTCGTCGAAGGTGCCGAATCCTCCCGGAAATACGGCGAGCGCTTTGGCACGCAGAAGGAAGTGCAACTTACGAATGGCAAAATAATGGAAGTTGAAGCAGAGGTTCGAAGAGATGAACGGATTCGGTTCCTGCTCGAAAGGAAGCTTAATGTTCAGCCCGACCGACGCTTCTCCCGCGTCGTACGCGCCGCGATTGGCCGCCTCCATAATGCCGGGACCTCCGCCGGTGCAGACGACGAAATTTTGATCTTTCGAAACGCGAATTCCTCCGCTGCTGTTGACTTCTTCGTTGAAAACGTTGTTTTTGTGAGCGACGAGTTCGCCGAATTCGCGCGCCGTCTGATAATACTTGCTGAATTCGACGGCGGTTTTGGCTCGGGCAACGGCGGCTTTCTTTTCAGGATCGCTTGGAAAATCAGCAAACTCCTTTTCCGCGATTTTGAGTTCCTTCGCGGCGTTTTCCGGCGATTTGATTCGCGCGCTACCGAAGACGAGAACGGTTGAGACGATTCTCGCGTCTTCGAGCGTTCGCTCGACCTTTGTGTATTCCGCGAGAATGCGGGATTCACGACCATATGCGCTCTGCAGGAAAAAAGCGTCGTTTACCGCAAGACAATAGCTTGGTGATTCCTTGATACGCTTGAGGTTTTTTTCAATGTTTGCAACGTCGGATTTCTTAGGGGACATGGTAAACCTCCGTTTACAGAATGATGAAAAGCGTGTTTTACGCTGGTAAGTTGAAACTCTACTTCTCAGGGGTATAATTGGAAGTATAGCGGTCGTTTTTCCAGAAATCAAGGAAAAGTCGCTTGGATTTTTATTTGAGACGTCAGGGGGCGTTCCCGTGTTTTGACGTTGCCATTGAGTCCGATTCATGTAGGGTTTTTCTCATGACTGTCGCCGAACTAATTGCGAGCCGCGAACCTGAATGGCGCGAACTGGAGGAACTTGCCATCGAACTCCAGAAACCACGATTCCGTCGTCGAACTCCTCCTGAGACGATCGTACGTTTTACGAGCCTCTACCGCGCGGTTTGTAGCGATCTTGCTCTTGCGGAGTCCTATCAGTTGCCGCCGGCGACGGTTTCAAGACTCAATGGGCTTGTCGCAAAGGCGCATAACTGCCTCTATCGTCAGAAAGGCGGAAGAGGCGTTTCCTTTCGCGACCTCGTTTTTTTTGAAGCCCCTCGCTGGATCCTCACTGACGTCATGTTTTGGGTTGCGTTTATCCTTTTTTGGGGATGCTATCTGACGAGCAGATACATGGCAAGGCATGACCCAAACTTTGCCGCCGACGTTGTCGGTCAGGACGTTATCGAATCGATGCTCGACATGTATGGCCATGACTTTGAAACGACGTTTTACGAACGCCTTCCTGCTCTGGCCCACTATGTCAGCAATAACGGAGGAATAGGACTTAAAACATTTTGTTTTGGAATTCTGGGTGTGATTCCAGGGCTCTTTGTTCTTTTGTCCAACTCAATCTTTATCGGATCGGTCGCCGGATATATGACCGGTCCCTTATGTCCTCCCGCCACCGTCATGCGATTTTCAGAGTTTACGCTCGCTCACGGACCGTTTGAACTTACGGCGATTGTCCTGTCGGCGGCCGCCGGTATGCGCATGGGCTTCGGACTGGTCATGACAAAAGGGTATACTCGCGGCGAATCTCTCCGACGCGCGACGATTAAGGCGGCGCCGGCGATTTTTGTCGGGTTCGTTCTATTCTGTCTGGCGGCGTGCATTGAGGCGTTCGTTTCTCCGAATCCGATGAATTGGCTCGACGGGACGTTTTTGGATTCGCTCACCATTAAAAAGTGCGTCCATTGGTTTTCAATAGCTGTTCTTTTGGGGTATTTTGTCCTTCTGGGAGGCTTCTCGATCTGGAGACGGTATCGAGGTCTTTCGCTTCGCAGCGCGGCGAGTCGTTTCTGGCGCGCGTCGCTCGACAACGAAACGTCGCGCGCTGTCATTGACGCGTCGCCTTCGGAAAAACTGGAAGTTGATTCCGTCCCTGAGCGCGCGTTGTGAACGACGCTTGTCAATCGTAGTCAGAAATCTTAGCCGCCTGTTAAATATGAGAGGACGCGACCTGTGAAGCTCCAAGACGACCCTTTTTCGAACTGGAAGCGACCAAATATCGTCGTTCGTAAACGCACGCTCCAGGAAACACGCGACCTTGCGATTCGTATCGTCTGCCAGAAGCTAAAGCCTCTGCTCTTCTATTATTGCATTGTCGCACTCCCTGTCCTGGCGTTTGATTACGTCCTTTGGTTTTCGATTTACAGCGGATGGTTCAAGCCCGCTGAAAAGGGCGGGTTTGAAGTCGTCGTTGATTTTGCCGGCTCTTTCGAGTATCTTCCGCTCGTCTGGCTTACGCTCGCTTTGGAGACGAGTTTCATGGGATCGCTTGTTACGGAGTATCTCGGAATCTGGCTTTTTGCCGGCAACGAGAAAATCCGTTTTCAGCGAGTGTTGAGGTCGTGGTGGGAAAGAATAGGTCAGTTGTTTTACTACCTCCTTCTAACGAGAATTATTCGTACAAGAGCTTTTTACCCGGAGACGATTCTTCTCGAACGACACCCTTTCCTGAAAAAGAAGGGACGCCTCTCAACGTCGCGGCGTGTTAAAAATATCAACGCCGGCGGGGTTGGCACGGAGGCGTTTTTTTCCTTCTTGCTCACGGAATGTTATGTCGTCGCTGGACTTGTCGTTGGATGGACGCTGTTTTATTCGTTCATCAAGACGATTGTCGACGAACCGGCTCTTTCGCTCTTTTTCACCGCCGTCGTGATTTATCCTCCTTTCGTGACCGCGTGCCGACTCTTCAACGTGGTCTATAACTTCTGTTATTACGTTAATTATCGTATTTCGTGCGAGGGTTGGGACGTCGATCTTGCCTTCAAAACGGAGCTTGCGAAATGGGGCGTCGAGGGCTCCGACTTCGAGGAAACCAACGCGCCAAACAGAGTTCGTCGACGTTCTAAAACTCTTGGTCCGCTTGCGCTCGATCCCGTGGTAAACGCCGACGGTTCTTCGTTCGAGACGAGCGCCGATTCCGCGCCGGAACAGGGGGAGAAGGAGGCTTCGCATGAAACCTGAATTCTTTTTACGACACAATCTCCGCTTTCTCCTTTCG
>CACYBR010000040.1 GCA_902772705.1 uncultured Planctomycetota bacterium | reverse complement strand
GCGAAGCCAAAAGCGACGCGGAAGTTTTCATATCAGGAGTACTACAGAATGAGTAAGATTGAACAGGCGTATGCACTTGCAAAAGAACGTTACGCAGAGCTTGGAGTCGACGTGGAGGCCGCTATTGAACGCGTCAGCAGGATTCCGATCTCGCTCCACTGCTGGCAGGGCGACGACGTCGCCGGCTTCGAAAGCGCAGGAGATCTGTCCGGCGGAATCCTGTCCACCGGCAATTATCCTGGCAAGGCGCGCACTCCGGACGAACTGCGCGCCGACGCGGAAAAAGCCTTTGCCTTGATTCCGGGTCAGCAGCGTTTCAATCTCCATGCGATCTATCTTGAAAACAATGGTAAGAAAGTCGAACGCGACGAGATCGGGCCGGAACATTTCGAAAAATGGGTCGCATGGGCCAAGGAACAAAAGATCGGACTCGATTTCAATCCGACCTTCTTCTCTCATCCGAAGGCGTCCGACACGCTGACGCTCTCTCACCCGAACAAGGAGATTCGCGACTTCTGGATTCGTCACGATAAATGCTGCCGTAACATCGCGAACTATTTTGGCGAACAGCTCGGTACCCCGTGCGTCGTCAACCACTGGACTCCTGACGGGCTGAAGGATACTCCCGTCGATCGTCTCTCGCCTCGTCAGCGTCTGGCGGCGTCTTACGACGAAATTTTCTCCGTCAAGTACCCGAAGGAAAACATCCGCGACGGTATCGAAAGCAAGCTGTTCGGAATCGGCGTTGAAAGCTACACCGTCGGTTCTCATGAATTCTGCATGGGCTACGCTATCAAGAACGGTCTGGTCCTGACGCTCGACGCGGGTCATTATCATCCGACCGAATGTATCAGCGACAAGATTTCCGCCTGCTCGATGTTCGTTAACGAGCTGCTGCTTCACGTCAGTCGCGGCGTTCGTTGGGACTCTGACCACGTCGTTGTCTGGAACGACCAGATGCGCGCGATCGCCGAAGAGCTCATTCGCACGAACGTGATCGATCGAACCTTCTTCGCGCTCGACTTCTTTGACGGCACAATCAACCGAGTCGCCGCGTGGACGATCGGTTCCCGCGCCGCGATTAAGGCGCTCCTTTGCGCCGCTTGCGAGCCAATCGACCAGCTTCGTCAGCTCGAACTTGACTTCAACTACACGAAGCGCCTCGCGCTGCTGGAAGAACTCAAGTCCGCGCCGTTTGGTCCGGTCTGGGATTACTACTGCGAAAAGCAGGGCGTGCCGGTTGGCGAAAAGTGGATCGCCGAGGTTGAACAGTACGAAAAAGACGTCCAGTCGAAGCGCGTTTGAGCGTCAGTATAGCGCGGTTGCGACGCGCGTCTTTACGTCATGAAAAAGCGCCGCCCCGATTTCTTCTGTAGAAACCGGGGCGTTTTCTTTTCCTCTATTGTCGCGACGCGTCATGATTGCTCTGTGAGCGTGTCTCTAACAGCGTCGACGAGCGAAGTCATGGTCGCTTCTTTCGCGACCCTTTCTACTTTAACGTCCATTTGCTCCATTGCGCCAGCGGTGAGCGCGCTCAGCGCGATCCAGCGCGTTTTGCGGACTTCTTCTCGAAACATGGCGACAAGAGCCTTTGCAGACGCTGAACTGGCGACGACCGCCGCGTCGATTTCGCCGCTTTGAAGCGCTCTGAGCGTTTCTGGATAGGGCTCCGTGACGTCGACGCTCTGGTACGCTTCTACTGTCCGCAGCAACGAGCCGCGCGCTCTTAACGCCTGATCAAGAACGGACCGTCCGCGGCTGGCGCGAAAAGAGACGAATCGTTGCGAAGCGTAGTCCATAACGACTTTGTCGAGCGCGGCGATCAGGCCCTCCGCGTCAAATTTTTCCGGGACGACGTCAGGCGCGACGTTAAATCGATTCAACGCTTTGGCGGTGCCTGAGCCGACGACGCCGGTTTGTAGTTTACGGCGACGAAGAAAAGCGCCGCACATTTCTGGTTCAAGTTCAAAGAGTTGACAAAGACGCTCCAGTGTAAAGCGAACGCCGTTGGCGCTGGAGAAAAGAAGCCAGTCGCCGCGTTCCGCTTCCAGATCGCGCAATGCGGAGTCGAGCCCCTCCGGATTGGAGGATGGGAGAATCTGCACGGCGGGTTGGACAAGGACGCGAGCGCCCAACTCTTCAAGAGGTTTCTGAAGCTCCAGAGCCTGATCTATAGGTCTGGTCACGAGAACGGTCTTGTTTGCAAGCGGAGGTAGTTTTTGGACCATTTTGGATTCTTTTCGGATAGCGATGGAAATGTTTCTGTCATTATAGGGGTGGAGAGAGACAGCGTCGAGTATTGGAAAAAGAAAGAATTTTTAGATATTTTTTGCTGAAATATTCCTTTCTTTGTGAAAATAGTGTATAGTCTAAACGTTCCGATTTTAAGGAATGAAAAAAGATGCTTAGTAATAACCTTTTTAACGGCAATCAGCTCTCGTTATTACGGTTAGCAAAGAAAGGAAGATTAGAGAGCAACTGCGTAAATTTTTTAAGAAACTCGTCTTGAACCGCTTTTTT
>CACYBR010000039.1 GCA_902772705.1 uncultured Planctomycetota bacterium | reverse complement strand
TCCCTTGCGCGTTTCGTTATGAGTCTTCAGTCCAGTCCCGCAATGACGATCGCCACTCAATGGATGGAGCGCACGCTCGACGACAGCGCCAATCGTCGTCTTTCGATTCCTCAGGCGTTTCTGGCAATTGACGCGATTCTGATTATCATGCAGAACGTCGTCGAAAACATCGTCGTCTATCCGAAGGTTATCGCGAAGAACCTCGCCGCCGAGTTGCCTTTCATGGCGACTGAAAACATCCTTATGGCGGCGGTTGAGGCGGGAGGCGACCGTCAGGAACTGCACGAGCACATTCGTCAGCACAGCGTCGCCGCCGGCGCCGTCGTCAAGGTCGAGGGAGGCGAAAACGATCTGCTTGAACGCCTCCGCAACGATCCGGCGTTCGACAAGGTCGATATCGACGCTGAGCTCAAGCCGGAGAAATTCATTGGGCGCGCGCCGGAACAGGTCGACGAGTTTATCGAAGAAATCGTCAAGCCGATTCGAGAGCGTTATCCCAACGTCGACGTCGCGCAGTCGGAACTGCGCGTTTGAGCGTTCTGCCGACGCAAATTAGCTCCAACGGCGGACGTCGTCCTGTCCGCACTACCGTCAGAGAGGACCGTTTATGCTTAACTACCAGACAGCGGGCGAATCGCACGGCAAGGGAATCGCCGCTCTTATCGACGGATTTCCATCGGGCGTCGCGCTCGACTCGAACTTCATCGACGGCGAGTTGATTCGACGACAAAAGGGATACGGACGCGGCGGACGTCAGGCGATTGAGACAGACTCGGCGGAAATTCTTACGGGAATTCTTCACGGCTCAAGCATGGGTTCGCCGATCCTGCTTTGGGTTAAGAACAGGGATTACAAGCTCGAAACCATGCCGGAGCTGACGCGTCCGCGGCCTGGTCATGGCGATCTGACGGGCTCGATCAAGTACGGCACGGGAATTCGTCCGATTCTTGAGCGTTCGAGCGCGCGTGAAACGGCGGGCCGCGTCGCGGCGGGCGCGCTGGCGCGATTGCTTTTGCGCGAGTTAGGAATCGAAGTCGTCGGTTATGTTCAGAGCGTCGGAAACGTTGATCTGCCGCCTGGCGCAGAAACGTTGAGGAAGAGCCCGGCGGAATTGCGCGCGATTCGCGACGCGACGGAAGTCTTCTCGCTCTGTCCGGAAGCGGAGTCGCAGGCGACGCGAGCGATCGACGCGGCGAAGGACGCGGGCGACACGCTGGGAGGCGTCGTCGAGGTTCGCGTCTATAACGTTCCGTTCGGGCTTGGGACTCACGCGCAGTGGTCGACAAAGCTTGACGGACGAATCGCGCAGGCGGTCGCGGCGATCCAGGCGTTCAAGGGCGTTGAGATCGGCGACGGGTTCAAGCTTGCGACTCTTCCGGGTTCGCAGGCGCACGACGAGATCCTCTGGGACGAGAGTCAGCGTGGAACGAGAACGCAGGGCTTTGTCCGACCGACAAACCACGCAGGCGGGCTCGAAGCGGGCATGACGAACGGTCAGCCGATCGTCGTTCGCGCGGCAATGAAACCGATCCCGACGCTTCGAAAACCGTTGCGCTCGATCGATCTGGACTCGAAGGAACAGGTTTTGGCGTCCTTTGAACGCAGCGACGTCTGCGCAATCTCGGCGGCGAGCGTCGTCGTAGAAAACGTTGTCGGTTTTGAGGTTGCCGCCGCGATCGTCGAGAAGTTCGGGGGCGATTCGCTCGCCGAGATTAAGGATCGTATCAGGCTCTTCGAGGAAACCGTCGCCAAGCGTCTCGAAAACGAAAACTGGCGCAAGTAGCGTATAAGACGTTTACAGTCAAAAAACCGCGTCGATTCAACGCCGAGTCGACGCGGTTTTTATTTGCCTATAGCTTCCCCAGCCGTCTGGCTTTTTCATACGCGCCGAGCAGGTGGAAAACGCCGCAGCTCGTCATTTTACTGAAGTCGGGCGTCATAAGCGCTTCTCTGAGCGTCTCGGCGGCCTTCTCATCGAACGAGTCGCCAGCGTTATCGTCGGCAATCGTGAGCGCAATCTCGCCGCATTCTCGCGGCGCGTACCATGTTACGCGGTACTCGCCGTTGAGCCCGCCCGCCTCGCGCCAACTCGGAGCAATCGCCGTCAGATCGCGGGACTTGAGCTTTTTGAGCGCGCCCTCCTGACGCGTCGCCACCCGTTTGGCGACAAAAGCCATCGTCTCGGCAAGCGTCTCCTTCAATTCAGGATCGGGCTCCAGTCGATAGAGGACGTTAAGCGACTCCTGCATCTGCAGATACGCGTACGCCGGCATTCGATTCTGAAGGCTTTCGTTCTCCATAATATGCGCAGATTGCGCGACCGTCTCCGACGCAATCCCACGCCACAGTCTCCTGTACTCTTTCTCCTTCTCGGCGTTGCCAGAACGCTTCGCCACGTCCCATGCGACCGCGTAAATCGCCGTCAGCCGCGCCGCTTCATGATCCTCGACGTTCGCCATGCGACAGATCCCTATGCGACACGGAGAGCCGTCGGAACAGAGAAAATCATAGTTGTTTTCCGGCGTTACGTTACGCGTCATGCGGTCGGCTACGGCGTACAGGATCGCAGCGGCGCGGGCGCGCGTTTCCGCGTCTGAAAGCGGCGAACGCCAGTATTCCCATACGGCAAGCGTCAGGTGAGTAACCTGATCGCGAGAGCTGTTGATATAGCATCGCCCCGGCGCCTTGGGACTCACGCCGCGCGCGACAAAGCCCGGCGAACCGGAAACGGTCGCCAAAAGCTCAAGCCCGTCAAATACGTCTCTTGCGCGTTGTTTGATTGTCTCCAACGCCGCGGCGTCGGCGCCCCTCTCCTCTTCGTTCACATAGCGATCTATCAGCGCTTCCATGATCACCCCGCCAGAAATCGCGCAATCCTCCATCGCCGTCCCATACCCGCATGGATTCGGAAAAAGCTTTTCCACCTCCTCTGACGTCGGCAGATGATCAAGCGTTTTACCCGGTTCAAGGGATTCGAGAAAATCATAGAACAGCTTCGTTTGCGGCGAATAAAAATTCGTCCACGCCGCGTCCCACGCCGACTCGACCTGAGACTCGAGCGTTCGATCCTCCGCTAGCGCGCGACCGCATGAAAATACAAGCGTTATCCAACAAAACACGTTAAAAAATACACGACGATCAAAGGTCACGGGTCGTTCCCCCTCTCAAGCTCAAAGAGCATTGGTTTGCTGCGCGCTGGAAAGACGACGCAATTTCAAGCGTTCAAAGAAAAAACGCCCTGAATCCGCTAATCGCAAATCCAAGGCGCGTATAATGTTAAAAGGTCAAACTGCAATCACTTAACGACTTCGTCGGCGACCTTTTCAAGATACGCCGCGTCCTCTTCGTTCACTTTATGATCCTTGCCCGCTGCGTTAAGCTTACCCCACAGACCAACAGGCGACTTGCCCGTTATGGTCTTGAAGAAGACGCAGGCGGCAAGATACGACCCTCGAGGATTCGGATGATGAGGCTTCTGCGCGCCCTCGTCGCTGTAAAGGTCCATCTTGTCGCCAACCGCCAGGAACGCCTTGCCGACGGGCGCCAGAAGAGAACCGGTCGCTTCCTGCAACTCCCGATACGCGCCGTACATGCCAGTTTTCAGTTGCGCCAACGTCTTTTCATCGGGCGCGCTGTAACGCTTTGTCCACGCGGCGACAACCTCTTCCTTGCGCGCTTCGTCGTCGCCATAGCCCTCAAACATTCCGTCGCAACGTCCCCAGGTCGTATAAAGAATCACCTTCGTCTCGGGATTGTTCTCACGGACGAGCCCAACGAGCTTCTGACCATATTCCATGAACTCGTCATGATGATCGATCGCGCCGGAGCTCTGTTCCTGTAAAACGACGTAATCCCATTTCTTTTCTTTAATCTTTTCAGGAGTCGGAACGCCGTTATATTTTTCAGGCGTCTCGCCGTTAAAGTGACGTTTGAAGCTCCATCCACCCGGCGTACTGCGCTCCGCGTTCGCAGGAATTCCAGATACGGTCAGCATGTCGCCAACCGTTTTGTTGAGCGAGTTATAGAAGGTGTAACTATTGCCAATGAACAGAATGTTGAGCGTTTTTTCCGTGTTCTCCTGAGCGCTCACAAGCGTCGGAACCATCAGAAAAAGGGCGCTTAAAACAGCGAGCGCTCTCAAAGCGTATTTCATAACGACCTCGTTTTCAATAAAGGGAACGACCTCCGGTCGGCGGTAAGAATCAGTATTTAACGCAGAGGTGGATCGCGAAACCGCCAATCTCGTCCTCTATGTAAGCGGCGATCATCTCGCCCTTGTCGTTGTTCTTGAAGAAACGGAATTTGTAGCCGCGACGCTCCAAATGATAGACCGCGCGCTTCATCGAATTGCACGCGATCGCAATGTGTCCGTTCGTCCCAAAACTGGGTTTCTTCATCGCCTCGACGGCCGACCCGGCAAAGAAAGAGATATCGATCTCGCGAGTTCCAAAATTGAAGATCTTCGCGAATTCCTCCGCCGTCGACCTCGCCTCCTCGGGAGAATGACAGTTGACGCCGACGTGTCCCATCTGGAATCCAAGTGAAACGTCGACGGCTCGCGCGGCCGCCGCTGTGATCGCGTCCCAATCGTCCGAATCAATCGCGGACGACGGCGTCATAAAGCTACCGCCTATCGCGAAGATCGCGGGATTCGTTACGTATGGCGTCATGTTGTCAAAATTAATCCCGCCAGTGGGAACAAAACGCATGTCGCCGAACGGACCGCGCAACGCCTGAATCGCCCTAAGACCGCCCGCAAGGTCAGCAGGGAAAAACTTCACAACCTTCAAGCCGAAGGAGCGCGCGAGTTCGAGCTCCGTCGCCGTCGTCGCGCCGGGAATGATCGGCACGCTCTTTTCCTGACACAGCTGAATCGTCTTCGGACAAACACCGGGAGCGACAATGAAGTCGGCGCCGCGCTCGATCGCCGCCAACGCGTCTTCGGGAGTGTGAACCGTGCCCGCTCCTACGAGCGCGTCAGGAAGCGCTTTCCGGACGTTCTCGAGCGAATTGAGCGCCGAATCGTCGCGAAGCGTCACTTCGACCACGTCGATTCCGCCTCTGGCAAGCGCCTGAGCCAGAGGAGCGGCCTTATTCGAGTCTTTAACGTTAACAAGTGGCAGAAGACCAATCTTTTCAATCGTTTCTAACACGTTTGAACTCATTGCGTGAAATCTCCGTAAGCCGAAGGGGAAAACCGTCCGGTCGCCGCGTGCAAATCGCGCGGTCTGTAAAAAGCGTTTGGCGTTCGAAATCGCGCGCCAATTTCTCCAAAAGACGTACGACTGGAACGAAAGAACTATCCTGTCGTCAATTATAGAACGGCGTTGAACGGCGTCAAACGGATTAAGCGGTCAAAAGCCGTCCGTTCGTTCGGAAACGCAGGGGAACTGGACAAACCGACGCCGACGCAATATACTTATGGGCGACGACGCGCGGAGCGGCTCCAACGAGTAGAAGCGTCGTTTCCGCCTTTCATTTTCAGCAGGTTTTACCGAAGGGGTTCGTTCTGATGAAGACCATTGGGTTCGTTTTCAATACGGTCGACCAACGTCGGGGTTTTTCACGCTTTCTTCTGGCCTCGTGCGCGATCGTCTCCGTCTTCGCGCTTCTTCTTCCCGCGCAGGGATGCAAGTCCAAAAAACAGGAACTTCAGCATGGTTCCGGGCAAATTGCGTCGGCGCAGGAAAAGGAACAACAGAACCGCGACTTGATTTCTCAGGTTGTTAAGGCGATCGAGGCGCAGGAAAGGTATCCTGACGCAACCTATCTGCGCGACGCGCTCGGACGCCTCAATTCCTGGCTCGCGGAACGCCCGGAATCTGCCGATTTTGTTCCCGACCCGGAATACGACGAACAGTCGAAAAAAATCACGGAACTCGTCGCTGCCGTAAAAAAAGCCGACGAACTCATGAAGCTCTTCTCGGACGAGTCAAAAAGCGTCGAAGAGAAAGACTGCGACGAACTTCAGTCGACGATGGAATCGCTCAAAGCGCAGTTTGAGTCCCTCTCGGAAGAACTCAGTTCCAACACGCTTAAGGCGTACGGAATTTTTGTCGACGAGATTCTCGAAAAGCTCCGCTCAGCGCGTGAATTCCAGTTCGCGGATCCAACGGAATCATTCCGAACGCAGATACGGCAGTTCGTCGAAGCGCCCAACTACGCAATCTTCAACTTTTCCGTCCTTCGCGTCGGGCTTGAAGACTATAACCGCCTGCTCAAGATCGACAGCAAAGTATTCCTCCCGCAAGACGTCGATTATCTCCGTTCCGTCGTCTGGTTCCGCGACGTCTTTAACTGGGCGAAGGGCGCGAAGCAGGACGATTTGACGATCGTCAAAAGGATTTTTGACTGGACCGTTAAAAACGTCGTTCTCGCCGAACCGTTGCCCGGTCCCGCCGGTCCCGTCGCTCAGCTTGAATGGCAGACGCTTCTTCTGGGTCAGGGCTCTCCGATGGACCGCGCGATCGTCTTCATCGAACTTCTGCGTCAGAATCGTCTCGACGCGTTCGTCGTCCGCCCCGACGGCAAACTCGCCGACGATTTTCCCGTGGTCGTCGGCGTTCGACTCGACAGCGAAGTCTTCCTCTTCGACATGGCGCGCGGTCTACCCTTCGCGTCTTCCGCAGACGACGCGATCGTCCTCGACGAAAAAGACGGACTCGTCGTCAATAAAGTCGCGACGCTCAAGGAAGTCGTCGCCGACGATTCGATCCTTCGCAAATTCGACCTCGAGAGTTTCCCCTGCAACGCGTCGTCCAAAGACTTCGAAAACGCCGTCGCGTACGTTCCTTCCACGCCCTTCCACGTTTCCGCGAGAATGATCCCGATGGAGCAGGAATTCAGCGACAAGGTCAACACCGTCCTCTCCACGCCTTTCGACGTTCAGAAAGAGCGTATCGCCGCGATCGAAGGAATTGCCGACGTCAGAAGACTTCAGGAAGCAAACGCGCCGATTCTCGAACAAACGATCTTCCCAGACGAATCGGAGCTTGTTACGCGTATCTTCATGACGCATATGGAATCTTCCGGAAATCTCGAAATTGAAGGAACCTCCGAAGAAGGCTCCAAAGCCAGCGACATCGACGACTATACTGGCGACTCCTCCGATTTCTCCGGCAACGTCTCGGGAAAAAAGAGCGCTGTCGTCGCTCCGCTGTGGACGGGTAAGATTCTGTACCTTCGCGGTATGTTTGTCAACGACGACGGCGCCGCGCACTGGCTCCTTCAGGGACGGGTCTCGGAACGCGTTCTCAAGAATATGGAATCCAGCGTTCAGAAGAGCGTCTCCGAGTATCTGAAACAGTACATGGAGTGGGCCGCAAGTCAAAATCAACAACCCAGCGACGACGAACTCCGTCAGCTCGCCTCTCAAGCGGCGCTATCGTTCCAGCTTGAGATCGCGACCAAACGTTATATCAAGGTCCTCACAAGCTATAATCTCGCGCTCCTCTCCGAGGCAAGCGGTTCCGATTCTGCGGCGATGGACCGTCTCAACGACGATTCGTTGCGGCTCCGCCGTCAGGTCAACGAGCTCCAACCAGGCGACGAATTCCGCAACGCTGCGAATTACCTTCGCGCACGGCTTCTTGAAAAACAGGGAGCCTGGCCAACGGCTGTCGCGCGCCTGCGCGCTTGTTGGGATCGCGGTTCTCATATTCGCGCCAACTGGATCGCAAAACTCGCTGGTCTTCCAGAGTTGGATCCTACGGTAAACGCGCCCGCTCAAAACGAACCCGCGACCGAAGCGCCTGCTCAAAGCGAGCCCGCGACCGAAGCGCCCGCTGAGAGCGAACCCGCGACCGAAACGCCCGCTCAAAGCGAACCCGCGACCGAAACGCCTGCTCAAAGCGAACCCGCGACCGAGGCGCCCGCTGAGAGCGAACCCGCGACCGAAACGCCCGCTCAAAGCGAACCCGCGACCGAAGCGCCCGCTCAAAGCGAACCCGCAACCGAAGCGCCCGCTCAAAGCGAACCCGCGACCGAGGCGCCCGCTGAGAGCGAACCCGCGACCGAAGCTCCTGCTCAAAGCGAACCTGCGGCTGAAGCGCCTGCTGAAAGCGAACCCGCGACCGAAGCGCCCGCTCAATGAGCTCTCGTCGTTCGCCCGTTGAGTGAATAACGGCTCCTGCGACAAGTCTATACGTTCACGACAACCAATGTAAAATGTTCTCGGAACGGACGTTCCGAGAACAACCACTCAAAACGCAATAACGATCATGCTTTACACGAAGGACAACTGGGGGCCGGTTCCCGCCGGCTGGACACGCTCTCATCTCCTCGGTCTTGAGGACCTGACAGCGGAAGAAATCACCATTCTGCTCGATCTTGCGCAACGTTTCCGTCAGGACGTTCTGGAATCGCCAGAGAATCTCCGCAAGCTTCCGCTTCTTACGGGCAAAACGATAGTCAACCTTTTCTTTGAGAATTCAACGCGTACGCGCACCAGTTTTGGCTTTGCAGGTCGTCGCCTCGGGGCCGACGTTACCGATTTCTCAGCGGGAACGAGCAGCATGGCCAAAGGAGAAACGGTTATTGACACAGCCAAAAACATTCAATCGATGGGAGTAGACGCGTTTGTCGTTCGTCACGTCTGTCCTGGCGTTCCGAAGCTACTGGCAGACAATCTCAAGAACTGCGCCGTCGTCAACGCAGGGGACGGCGCTCACGAACATCCGACGCAAGGTCTTCTCGACATGCTCACGATTCGCCAGCGTTTCGGTACGTTCGAGGGACTCAAGGTTGCGCTTGTGGGAGATATTGCGCACAGTCGCGTGGCACGCTCCAACATCTTTGCGCTTCTCAAACTCGGCGCCCAGCCAATCGTCTGCGGTCCTTCGACGCTTGTTTCGCCCTGCTGGGAGGAAATGGGCGTTAAAGTTTGCCACCGGCTCGACGATATTCTCGGGGAAGCCGACGTTTTCAATCTCCTGCGCATTCAGTTCGAACGTCAGGTCGTGCGTCCCTTCCCCTCAATCCGCGAATACAGCCGCCTTTATGCGATGGATTCTGTAAGACTCTCGCGTTGCAAAAACAACGTTCTGATCCTTGCGCCCGGTCCCATCAATCGCGGCGTCGAGATCACGCCAGAAGTCGCGGACGGTCCTCATTCGGTAATTCTTGATCAGGTTGCCAACGGCGTGGCGGTTCGCATGGCGGCGCTCTGGTGCGTTCTGACCAGATCCAAGGAAAACGCCTCCAAATAACCAAACCAAGGCGTAAACTGTGTCCGATCTTCCCTGTGGTCGTTCAGGGATCGTTTCTCCGTTCCGGCGACCGACGGGAACGGAAACGCCAATTGAAGAAAGACGCTCTGCGTCAGGCAGCAAAACGATTATGTCTCAATCACTTTTTATAACAGGCGGTCGCATTGTCGATCCTTCTCAGGGAATCGACAAAGTCGCCAGCCTTCTCATTGTTAACGGTAAGATCGCGGAAATCGACATTGATCCGTCGCTCGTTCCCGAGGACGCGTCGGAATACGACGCAGCCGGCAAACTCGTCTTGCCAGGGCTGGTCGATATGCACGTCCACCTTCGCGAACCAGGCTATGAAGAAGCGGAAACGGTCGCCACAGGTTCCTTCGCCGCAATAGCGGGTGGGTTCACGTCGATCGCATGTCCCCCTAACACGAATCCCCCGATCGACTCGCAAGCAAACGTCGCGCTCATTCGTGAACTTGCCGCCAGAGCGGGCCACTGCAACGTTTTCCCTATGTGTTGCATCAGCAAGGGTCGCCAAGGCGAAGAACTCGCTGAACTGGGTCTTCTCTTCGAAAGCGGCGCGGTCGCGTGTAGCGACGACGGCTCTTCCGTCATGGACGACGAACTCATGCGTCGCGCTCTTGAATACTGTCTCATGTTCGACAAAACGATCCTTTGTCACGAAGAATCCGCCCCTCTGGCAAAAGGAGGCGTCATGCACGAAGGACGCGTTTCGAACCTTCTTGGCTTGCGCGGAATCCCGGCGGAGGCGGAAGACGTCATGGTTCAGCGCGATATTACGCTCGCAGAGAGCGTCGGCGCGAAGCTCCATATCATGCACGTCTCGACCAAGGGCGCCGTCGAAGCAATTCGCCGCGCTAAGGCTCGCGGCGTAAAGGTAACCGCTGAAGTTACGCCGCATCATCTCACGCTTACCGACGAAGAGCTCCGTTCCTTTAATCCAAATTTCAAGATGAACCCGCCGCTTCGAAGCGCAGACCATGTTCAGGCGTGTCTCGACGGACTCGTCGACGGAACAATCGACGCAATCGCCACCGATCACGCGCCTCACGCGGCTGAAAAGAAGCAGCGCGAGATCGACGTCGCGCCATTCGGCGTCGTCGGACTCGAAACCGCGTTGCCCCTCATGATCGAAAGGCTCGTTAAGTCAGGGCTTCTTTCCTGGTCGCAACTCGTCGAGAAAATGTCGCTCAATCCGTCGAAGATACTCGGGATTCCGAAGGGCACGCTCCAGAAAGGCGCGGACGCCGATATTACGATTGTCGATCCAGACGTCGAATGGATCTTTGAAGCGTCGAAGCTCCACTCCAAAAGCGTTAACTCGCCTTATCTTGGCCGTAAGGCGACTGGTCGCGCTGTCGCAACGATCGTCGGCGGCGAGATCAAATACCAATGTTGGGGCTAACCCTCAACTCTTTTCTTTGTTCCAGCGCCCAGCAAAAAGGGATCGTGTGAAAACGCGGTCCCTTTTTTCCAGTCAATTCTACACTGAACCCAGCCGCCGATTACCCCCAGCGCAACGCCATAAAACGAGGATAGACCTTGTCCATCGCGCTCACCATTCTTCGGATCGCGTTGGCGACTACCGGACCGCATGAATTCTCGTCGATATACGCGTCGAATTCCGCAACGACGTCGTGCTCGTCGTTGAGATAAAATTTCACCCAGCGATATTCGTTGTTGAGCTCGTTACAGAGCTCAAGCCCGTCGTTGTACAGTTCGCCTGTAAAGCTACAGCCTATGCTGAACGACGTTATGATAAAGTCATGCCCCTCTTCTTCCGGAAAGCGAATAAAAATCTCGATAAGCTTCAAATTCTCGCCGCGAAAACCGACGCGAAGCCGTCTCTCATCGACGTCCCGAAAATTGACGCCCTTGTCTAAAAGATAACTTTTCGCCAACTCTTTCAGAGTCTGTTCCATGAAATTCCCCCGTCGACGCCGTCGGAAAAACGCTCCTGAACATCCCGGATCAAATGCAATCTATTGCGTAAACACCGGCTGAAACGCTTTATACCAACATTGAAAAACACGTCAATACGACGCGTTAAATTGTCGTCGCAAATGGTCGTTTACGAGGCTTTGACGGTTGAACGGGAACGTTTTTCTCTTCCATCTGACGTCACGTAACCGAAGACCAGAACACTGCGGTTCAAGGCCGGACCGTTTTCAGAGGCGCGCGCCCTTCCGTTCTCAAGGTTTGTCACAAGCTGTTCAGCATAGGGTCATCCACGTTTCGCCGTTCTTTCTGTCAACCGATCCGAGTACGATACACGACAACGTTGTTCATTCTTCCCAGGTTCGGTCTATTCAGAATTGATCTGACATACAATCGCCCAACCAACTTCTCACGGAACGTCGTCGCCAAAGTCGGAATTAGTCCGGCAGACTTCGTTATACGAAACGTTCCAATTGCAATCGTCGGCGGTTGCGCTCGCCAAGGGGTCCTCCTGAATTTGGAACTTTCCCTTGTACAAAAAGACGCTCGTCCTGAAATGGACGAGCGTCTCTTTGTATGGACGGGCAAACGCCAGAGCGTTTAAGAGGACTCAATCAGGTAATTCCCCCGTGAGTACGGTACGGGGTCATGTGACTGGGCTGATCAATCATCCAGACACGTTCCCAAGTCTCTTCCGTTTGACGCAGATCCTCGGACGTATTGTAGAGCTGTTGCGTACGTTTTGCGGGGTCGCCGGAATAAGCCGGCAGGACGCACCCGACGGAGCCAACAAGCATGACTCCCAACAACAGCGACAGTAAGATTTTACGCATCGCGTTTCTCCTCCGTGATATGAAACGTCCGCCTGTCCTTGAAACCGACCAGTATTGAACGTTTCGGTTTACCGTATACGAAACGGAAGGCGCAAACCGCCCGGGCGCGTCGTCCGTTTAATTCGTCAGACAAGTTATCGGCGCCGTCGTGGGCGCAACTGTAGCGAATTTATCGATTTTAAATAAATCGCATTTCAGCCGCCGTTTTCGACGCTTCAACAAGGACCGATTCTGCTCAAGGGCGTTTCGCCACCCTTAGCCGGATCAGACCTAAAAGTCTAACTTGGTATCGGTTCTTCCCGGGGGAACGCTTTAGGAAAAGCCGCGAAAACACTAATAAAAGTCGAAAAAATATTGTTCAGGAATTCGCCTTGAGAACGGACTCGACAATCGCGAGATCGTCTTGCGTATTGACGCCGAGACACTCGATTTCCTTGAGGACGGGAAGCGCGAGAATTCTTTTATTATTTTCAAGCAGAATCGCAGGAACGTCAGTGATGTAATATTCTTTTTGAGCGTTGTTGGCACGAATACTGCCGAGCGAGCTGAGAAGATCGGGCGTGTTGAAAATATAGTAGCTAATATTGATTTCTTTAATTTTACGCTGTTCGTCCGTCGCGTCCTTCTCTTCGACGACGCCGACAAAATTCCCCTGTTCGTCACGAAGAATACGGCCCATTCCAAAGGGATTCTCCTTGTGAACGGTTCCCAGAATACAGGAGACTCCGGCGTTCTTCTCAAATTCTTCGAACAGGCGGCTGACAGAGGAACTCTGAAGCATCGGATTATCGCCGGCAACGATGAAGACGGGACCGTCAAAACCTTCAAGATTCTCCTTGCAGGACATAACGGCGTGACCAGTGCCAAGGAGTTCCTTCTGTTCCGCGAATTTGATATTCGGTCGAGGTTTAATCGTCGACTTTACGAGATCGCTCTTATAACCAACCACGATTAGAATCTCGTCGACCCCCGCTTCCTCCAACGCGTCAATCACATATTCGATCATCGGCTTGCCGCACAC
>CACYBR010000038.1 GCA_902772705.1 uncultured Planctomycetota bacterium | reverse complement strand
TCGGAGGTCTCCCTCGTGAAGAGCTTGCCGTCCGCAGACGACTTGTGAGAATATAGCTCCGCTTTTCCATTCGTCAAGCGGTCTGGCGAAAATTTTTCCAAAAATTCTGTGCAGTCGGCTTTTCAAGCTCCATCGACAACTCTCCCTCTTCCAACAGTTCAAGGGGAAAATTCGTCCGAAGTCGACACAAAGCGAACAGAAAAACAACTCGCTCCCTTTAACAGTTCTTACTAAATTGTTCGCCAACAAACTTCTTCTCTGTCATCTGCAGGATTTATACGTTATCCGTCTGGACGTCGCGTCTTTTTTTTTGTATCCTTCCCCGTCTTTTACGTGCGTTAGCACGATTTCCGTTTAAAGAGATGGAGTCAAACGATATGTTTTCAGCAATCAGGCAAACGCCGTGCAAGATCGGGCTGATCCTGACGCTCAGCGCAATTTCGAGCATGTTTGCATTCGATATTTCGGACGCCTATTCGCAATCAACCGCTCGATCTTCGGGCGCAGTTCAACGCGGGGTCGCGAAGGCGTCCCCCCAGGCGTCAAGAGAACCAGTCAAGGTAGCCGCCACGAAGCCGCAATCTCCAGCCCAGAGCAACGTTCCCCCCCAGACACAGCGGCGCGCCGCGTCGGCTTCCGAAATACCGCAAGCCACAGAAAACGTTCAGGAAGACGACGCCGTTCGTTTAACGCCCGAGCAGGAAGCTAAATACAAGGAAGCTCTCGTACTCTTTAACAAACAGGACTTCTCCGGTTCTCTGGCGGCGCTCAACGACCTGTATGCCAGCAATCCAGCGGCGCGTCCTCCTCGGCTCATTATCGCGCGTTGGTTTGCCGAACTGAAAAACCCCCAGGCCGTTAAGCTCTCGCTTGAACAGGCGACTGCGGAAACGCCCGAAGATCCAGAAGCGTACTACTCTCTTGCGGAATTCGCTATTCGGGAAGGATCGTTCACGGCCGCCGAACTTCTTGCCAAACAGGGCGACGCCAAACTCGCCCAATATACCGCCAACGCCAAACGCGTTAAGAATCTAGCGCGTACGTCCAAGCTCGTAAAGCTGTCATATTCTAACGCACGCCAGCGCTGGAACGATTCCCTCGAGGCCGTGACTGCGCTCATCAAGATGGACGGCGAAACGCCCGATCTCTATATCGCCTACGCCAATATCCTGTTCCAGCAGAAGCAAGACGACAAGGCGCGTCAGGCGCTGCAACGCGCTGAAAAGCTTGCAAACGGCGAAGGGCTTCCAACCGACGCGGCAATGGCGCAGCTTTACGCGACGCGCGGCGACAGGGAGAACGCCAAAGCGTGCCTCGACGCCGCCCTCAAAGCCAATCCCAAGTCGTCGAAGGTGCTCATTCTCTCGATTTCCAACGCGCTGAGCGAAAACGATCTGGACGCCGCGTGGAATCTTGTTCAACGGCTCTACAAAGAGGACAAGAGCGCCGAAGTCCTCAAGACTTATGGCAAGGTCGCTCTCTTCCGCTCTGATTTCAAGAGCGCGGAAGCCGCGTTCCAGGAAGCCGTCCGCCAGAATCCGCTCGACACGGACGCTTCCGGAGGTCTCGCGCTGGCGCTTTGCGAACAGAACGACCCTGACAAAAGCAAACGCGCGCTTCAATACGCCGCGAGCAACGTCCAGAAGCAATCGAACAATCGCGACTTCCTCGCCACCCTCGGTTGGACCCTCTATAAAGCGGGTCAGACAGACGAGGCAATCAAGGTTCTGCAACAATCAATCGCCGATGGACAAATCAACGCCGCCTCGGCGTATTACTTCTCGGTCATCCTGAACGAAAAGGGGCAGACGGACGTCGCCAGACAGCTTCTTACCGCCGCCGTTTCAACGACGCCTCCTTTCGCCAAGCGCGCTGAAGCAGAAAAACTCCTCGCTCAGATCAACGCGCAAACGCCGAAGTCTGACGCTCAGCCCGCGACTCAGACAACGACTCAGCCTGCGACTCAAAAGTAACCTTCCGGCGAATTATTATCGTCGCCCCTTACCCCTTAACGGCGAGAAAAAGAAGCGTTCAGGCGCGTCTTTTTCTCGCCGTTTTTTTGTTGTTTACCCACTACAGCTTATCCCGCGTCAATGCGCTATAACGCGTTCCCCAGCGACGCCGTTATCATCAAACCAACACCTGCGAAATCGCCGGGACAAACAGTCTATACCCGACAAGAGAAGACGTTTACGCGCTTTTAGAGAGGTTAAGATTGCGAGGCAAAGAAAAAGCGCCCCTCTCGTAACTTCGGCAAGAAAAAGGAACAGCCGCGTTTCTGCGACTGCCAAAACGAATCCGTTAGACCAAACCGATCGTTGAAACCGGCTAATAATCTCTATGCGTAATCTCTATGCCATCACGCTCATCGCGTTCCTGACTTTTCAAAATAAGTCTTAAAACTCACGAACTGAAATTGTTCAAACAAGTGTACCGCGCGATTCACTCGGTTGCGGTCGCGCTCAGAAAGACGCCGCGCGATCGTAGAAGTATTCTCAACCTGAAGCGTCTTGGCAAAAATCGTCTTTCCCCGGGGATAGATCTCTGTGACAATCTTTTCGGGAAACCTTGATTCATCCATGAATTTGCGGTTTGCTTCCACTCTGGCCAGAGGCGTAAGAACTCCGGGATTCATGTAAACGTTGAGTTTCCCTATCGCCTCGACAAAACGAAAATAGACGTCGGCAATTTTTTCATCGTCAAAGGGCTTCGTTGTCGCGCGATAGTCAATCCATCGACTCTGGAAGAAATATTCGTCCTCTTTCTGCGAGATCGTGAAAGACGGCGCCGTCATAAAGACGGTAAAGCCGTCCTTCTTATCGCGAAGTATCGCTTTGATACGTTCGATGAAACGGTCGAGTTCAGACTCGTCGATCACGGAACGCATACGCCGAATCGGATCAATCAAGACAAACTTTTGAGCACGAAAGGAATAGACGACAATTTCGCCGTTGTCGCCGACGAAGTCAAACGCCAGATCGCCGTAAAAAACCGTCGAGGAGGAATACTTTGTTTCACGTTCGTTACGGATAAAACGAACCGTGTTGTCGACGCGAAACTCGACGTCCGAAGCGTTGGACAAACTCTCCGAATTCAACCAGCTCGCGTCGTCTGATCGTTCAAGTTCAGACTCGTCGCTTTTGCTGGAAGAAACGTCCTTCGATTTGTCCTGGCGAACCTGAGATTCGGATTGAAGCGCAAATCCAACCCTTGGGAAACAGAAACAAAGAACGAACGTCAACAGAAAGAGACGCTCCGTCAGATTCGACACGCTACTGACAATTCGATGTGAAGTCATTGTCAAACAGGACACCTTCCCCTGGACGCTCGACGCGCCGGACAATGCGGAAAAAGTCCGACTCCTTCGGACTTTGCATGAACAAATTGCAAACGGGGCTGGGCGCGAGTCGTCCAACCCCGCGAGAGTTACCTGCGAGCGTCATGCCGCCGAACAGCCAGCGTAGAACAATTCGCCGCGCGGCGTCGTCGCCAACCAGATCACTTTGGAGCAAGCGTACAGATCATGCGCTTGCCCATCAGCCTCGGAGGAGATTCGATCTTTGCGACGTCCTCAACCCTGTCAAGAACGTAGCGCATAAGCTTTTCACCTTCTTCAACGTGAGCGCTCTCACGTCCGCGAAACACGATCGAAAGAATGACCTTATCCTTGTCCTTTCCGAGGAATTCGCGACACTTATTGACCTTGACTTCAACGTCGGCAATACCGGTCTTTGGGCGCAGACGGAGTTCTTTAATCTGAGGCTTGTTCGTCTGTTGCTTCGCGACGCGCTTTCTCTGCTGATACTTAAACTTGCCATAATCCATGATGCGACACACAGGCGGTTTTAACTGTGGCGCAACTTCGACAAGATCCAGATCGACGGAACGAGCTCTTGCGAGAGCGTCCTGCGGAGACATAACGCCAAGCTGCTCGCCCTTCTCGGAAATCACGAGAATCTGCGGCACACGAATCATTTCGTTAACGCGCTGCTTGTTCGCGCCCACGTTCCCCGGACGAGGACCGTTGGAGTCCATTCTGCGAAAACCCATGTTTTTTAAAAAGAGCCTTTCTCAAAAAAGGTAAAAAGCGAGGCGTCTTCGCCCCAAAAGCCCACCTATCGTTTCACGATCTTATGGGCGTAACAACAATCGAAGTCTACAGACCCCGGTCTGCTTATTTTAGCGCCGACCGACGTCTACGACAAGCGGGAACCGATTCAGACGTCGCAAATTTTAAAAGTTTTTACCCTGACTCAGGAGAAGTCTGTTACAACTCATTCGCCAACGTCGCTGAAGTCCAGCTGGTCTCCCGATTCCATGGCGTCAAAATCGTCGTCGGGAGCGCCGTCTGATTGATCGCCGTCGTCCGCGCCGAACGGTACGATATCGGGCGCGGACTTTTGAAAGTCGTTATTAAACTCGTTCAGGTAATCGTCGTCTTCGCTGGCGATCATTTCCTTGAAGTCGGGGAAACGATCGAGTTGACCGTCGTGTTGAGTCACAAGGAGCCGCAGTACGAGAACGGTCTGTTCAAAGTCGTCGCCTCCCTCGTTAAAGAAGTACTTTCCAAGCGCGTTTGTGTTCGTATCGCTCGCGCCAATTACCAAAAACTGGCCGGGCCTTAGCCCCTGCGAAAAACGAAGATTGTCAAAGGATTTCGTCGGTTGCTCCTGCGTCTTGACAAGCTGCCCATGCTGGTAGCGCGTTACTGGTTGCGGAGAGCCGTAACGCAGGAATGGGGAGAGGTCAAAGAGCACCGACCCGTCAGCAGACTGCTCGATCGCCACGCTGAATACCGGCGAAACGTTCGAATACGTTTTTCCCTCTAACGCGCCGTCGGCGGACTTCTCAAGGATTGGCGCAGAGGGAACGACGTCGGAACGCACGACGATTGTGCTCTTCATCCCGGAACGCAAACTAACCGGTTTGGAGTAAGAAATCGGAGCAAGCGCCGACTCCACTCTGGAACGATCAACCGTTTCCTCAAGGGAAGTTCGCAGTTCACGTCCTTTAAGAGCCAGCAATTTCGAAAGCGACTCCGGAGCCGACGCGCCCAGGAGTCCAACGCGAAATCCCTGCTCGTTGAGCGCGCGTCGCGTCGCGGGCTCCAGTTCAAGCTCGTCGACGTCCCGCCAGAGATTATGGACGAGATCGCGTTCGTTATAAGGCACGTGCGCAATGAGGACGTCAAAAACAACCGCGTCGGGCGCCAGATTAAGGCGTTCGAGGGTTTTACGATCGGTCGTAATTTTTTCAGGAGGCAGTTCGTCCTTGAAACGGAGGCTCTCGCAGGACATAAAGCAACATGCGCACAGCGCAAATAAAAGTCCTGCGATAGTCTGCAATCTTGACATGATAAGGCGAACAGCCGCGTTCTGACGCGACGAAAGGGGTGATCGGAAACGTCGGACCCATGTCTACGGAACAGAGCCC
>CACYBR010000037.1 GCA_902772705.1 uncultured Planctomycetota bacterium | reverse complement strand
TCGACGGGCTTGTACGTGAGACCGTAAGAGACGTCGTAGATTTTCCCTTCGGAGTCTTCGGCTTTCCTGAGCGTGCAGTAGTAGTATTCCGTACGGACCGCGCTCGTCAGTTGATCGGAAATCGAGTAGATCAGGTAGTTCGCGAAGCCATACTGGCTGAAACGATGCGTTCTGGTCGCGCGATCTTCCATCGTTCCGTAGTTCGAGACGAACGAATAGGAGAGTTGTTCGGAAAGATCGAGACTGGCGGTAAACGTTTGCAGATATTCGTTCTGATCGCCGATATCCGCGCCGCCAAGGAGGTAATATCCTCCGCTCTGAGCGACGCGCTGCTCGCCGAGTCTACTGTGAACCTGACACAGCTCGCTGGCATAGGAAATGGAGAATCCTTCGGCAGGCGTGAGCGTCGCGCCAAAGAGGAAACCGGTGTCGCCCCTCTTATTCTGCCAGCTGTTGTCCGAGCCGGCGACGAGCCCCACGTTGAGTTCGAGCGCGTCGTCGGGCGCCCAGGTGAACAGACCGCCAGTGTGGGTCGTCGGTTCGTTGTTGAACATGTGAGAATGGGTTGCGAAAGCGTTATTGGCGGCGTTGACGTCTTCAAAGCCAATCAGAGTCCCAAACTTTCCAAACTTGCCTGAAAGCTTGCCAAGGCCGAGCTCGGCGTAAGCTTGATAAATCGACGCGCAGTATCCGTCTTCACTGACGCCCCATTTACCGTCGAATCCACCGTCGCCGAAGCATTGCAGATTGTTTGTTCCGAAGATCGCGTCGACGTGATAACCGTAGTCGACAGGCATGTTTGAATCGACCGACTTCTGGACGGTCAACCACGCCTGATTCATATTCCATCTGTTGCCAGTCTGAAGAAATCCGTCGCACCATGAGCCGACAATATTGCCGCTGATCCATTTTTCAGGCACAGCGGGTTCTTCCATCGTGAAGTCGGTCTGATAAGGGGCGGCGACCTCCTCGCCATAGGGACGCATCGCGCTTGCAACCTTGGGGGTCTGGGACGGCGCGCCGTTAAGAGAATCGAGGTCGACTGCTAACGCAGCGGTTCCTCCGAAAATCACCGTGCAAAGCAACGGTGTAAAATAAGCAATCCTTTTCATTGTATGACGCCTTTAAATCATCCGTGTCGTTATTAGGCGTTTGACCCAACGTCGCTCGCCTGGCGTATGTGGGGAAGCCTTGTCACTTATCGACGAATCGTTTTGCGCCGCTACACTTGTTTTATTCAGAAAGATACTAATTATGCCGCAATAATTGCGCCGCACGTGAATAGATAACGGTTAGGTAAAATAGGAAATATAGGATTTCTTCATTTTTTCTTGACGACCATGCTCACGTTCTTATAATGGACGCATGAGCGTCGGTATGGCGTTTTGTTGCATGTATTTACCAGCAGACGGTACGTCGAATGAAAAGAGTCGTCAAAAAACTGTGCTATTGTCTGATTGTTTTACTTCTGATTGGGGCGACTGTCACAGCCAATTCGTCCGATCCTTTCTGGCTTCCGTCAGGAATTTGGTCGATTCTTCCGCCTTTTATCGCGATCCTGCTGGCGTTTCTGACCAGAAACGTCGTCGTATCGCTTTTGGTCGGCGTTTTCAGCGCGACGTATCTGTTGGCGCTGCAGAGTAACGCGCCCGGAATCGCCGCGTTGAAGTTCTTTGAAATAGGCACGAATCGTATGCGCGACTCCGTCGCCGATTCCTGGAACAGCGGCGTTCTGTTGCAGTGCGGAATGATAGGAGGACTCGTGGGGCTCATAACGGCGAGCGGCGGCGTCCGCGCGGTTGCCGAGGCGCTCGCGAAGCTCGCGCGAGGTCCGAGAAGCGCCCAGATCATTTCCTGGTTTTTGGGGTTCTTCATCTTCTTCGACGATTATGCCAACGTTCAGATTCGCGGTCCAATCATGCGGCCCATCACGGATCGCAGCGGCGTTTCGCGTGAGAAATTCGCCTTTATTCTCGACTCGACGGCCGCGCCGATCGCCGGGATCGCGCTGATTTCGACGTGGATCGGCACCGAGGTTTCCTATATTAGCGCCGGGTTGACGGACGCCGGCCTGACGGACGTCTCGCCATATTCGCTCTTTGTCGAATCCATACCCTTTCGGTTCTATAACGTGCTGACGCT
>CACYBR010000036.1 GCA_902772705.1 uncultured Planctomycetota bacterium | reverse complement strand
TTCAAACGAATTTAAAATTGTTTGGTTTGTCCTCTCTCTTGCTGTTGAAGTTGAGAGATCGTTGATTTTTACAGTTGCCAGACTTATACCCAAAAGAACGATATAAACTGGAAGAAACACCTTCCACAGAGGAGCGCCGACCACCTTAAACGTAATTATTTCACCTCGATGAACCATCAGCGTGAAGGCAATCCCCATGCCGAAAAGCGTTGCGATAGGAATGGTGTAAGAAAGTCCTTCAGGTAGAAGGAAGGGCATGACAAGGACGGTTGTTGCTAATGGCACTCCGTCGAAAACTACCTTTGCAACCAATCCAAAAATAACGACGAATAGGAGTCCGAAAAACACGAGGATAAGCCATTTGACGGCTTGTCCGAGAACGTAGCGCGAATAGATTTTCATTCTGGTCTCCCTGGAAAAGGCGTCTGAAACAATTGCGGCCGGGCTTTATAACAATTTTGGCAACGACGGTCAAGGGCGTTCGACGAACAGGAGTCAGTGAGAAAAGCAAACAGCCGGGGTTGGTGAAAACCCCGGCTGTCTGTAAAGGAGAAGGGCGCGCGGCGCTCATTCGTTTGCGTCAGAGGAAGTCGTCAATTTCAGAAACGAAGAGCGCGACGTGGAAACCGGACGTGGAACGAAATCTGATTTTTCGAGTTTCAACGCCTCTTGAACAGCGGTTTTCAGGAAAGGATCAGAATCCGTCTCCTCCGTCGGTCGGCTCGCGACGGCAGGAATATAACCGTATCCCAGATTTTTCGTTGAATCGTCTGTTTGGTCGGCGTATGCCGGCTCAATTTGCGCGACTCCTCTCATGAGTTCCAGCTCGCGCGTTATGTCGACGTCTGGGTGAACGCCAACGCCTGCGTAAGCGTTTCCTTTGGGCGAATAGAATTTTTCCGTGGTTAATCTCAGACCCGCGATAGGTTTTTTCCCATTCGTCTCACAGCTCAACTGAACGATTGCCTGAACCGTTCCCTTGCCGTAACTCTGCGTTCCGATCACGACGGCGCGATTGTTTTCCTGCATCGCGCCGGCAAAGATCTCAGCGGCGCTGGCGCTGTTGGAATCTACCACCAGAACCAGCGGCAAGGCGCATGTTTTATCTGTTTTGGCCTGAAAAGAATGGTAGCCGTTACGTCCGTGAGTTTGAACAATGACCCCCGAATCCAGAAAAACGTCGGACACGTTAATCGCTTCCTGCAACAGTCCCCCAGGATTTTGGCGAAGATCGATCACAAGACTCCTGACCTTCTGAGCAGACAGCATATTAATTGCACGCGTCAGTTCGCTTGCCGTTGTCTTCTGGAAGCAGGAAACTTTCATGTATCCTATGTTGCCCGGGGCGTTGAGGACATGGACGTCTTCAACGCTGGGAACTTCAATCGGACGTCGTATGGCGACGACCTTTCGGAGACTCGAATCGGGCGAGCGAAGCAGCAGCGTGGCCTTTTCCCCCTCGTATCCCTGCAGTAACTCGCCAATTTCCGCGCCAGTAAGTCCGTTGGCGTTGACTCCGTCGATCGAAACGATCTCGTCGCCGACAACCACGCCGGACTCTTCCGCAGGACTGCCGGGTATAACGCGGACGACTTTGGTAGGCGCGTCTGTTTTCAGTTCAACTCCCAGTCCGACAAAACTGCCGTCGATGAGAGAGAAGACGTCTTCGACCTGCACAGGAGTCAGGGATGACGAATAAGCGTCTAACGAACATATCGCAGAGCACAAAAACTCGGAGAGAGTCGCCGTTTCAGGAACGTCGGCGTATCTCTTAAGTTGTCGCGCCATCCAGAGAGCGACTCGTCGAACTTCGTCTCGTGTGGAAAGCTGGATCCCATCCGTCTTTTTGCGGAGAGAATCGAACAATTCCCGTGCGACAGGACTCTTTTCGAGTGGAATCTTGTTCTGGATGAAGAACGAATCTTCGGTTAGCGCCTCCGCGACTCCCTGAGTTCCAAGAGCGAATAGTTCTGAGAATCCTGGACGGTCGACATGGTATCGCTCGACGTCCTGAAAGACTTCGTCAAATACCATGAGAACGTCGTTGAGCGACGCGTTTGACGTCAGCGAAGCGAAGGATCCGTCTTGATACCGGACGTCAATCTCGTGACGTCGTCTTGCTTCGGCAAACCTCGCAAGAAGCGTTAGGTTGTTTGGGTAACTGCGCAACCCCTTTTCAAAAATTTTTTTGGCGTCATACCAGCGCTTCTGCGACGTCAGCGCGTCGCCCTCGTCGAGAATGTGCGCAATCTTACCCGACTCCGCTTCAGACTGAGACGATTGAAGCGGAACGGCTCGCTCGACGCGCACGTCTCTCATCTGAGATGGATCAAGCGCACGTAACGACGGCAGAATTGGACGAACGTTTGCTTGATTTTCAGACTGACTTGCGTCGGTATGACCGGACGTAGACGTTGGGACCCAAAGTTGTTCCCGACTTTGG
>CACYBR010000035.1 GCA_902772705.1 uncultured Planctomycetota bacterium | reverse complement strand
TGTCTCCCCAGAACTCCTGCGCTTCACCCGAAGGAAAACGCAAGGTTGACGCGCTCATTCGTTTGGTTGCTGAAATCTTCTCGCCTACTTTCAGCTCCCGCGTCGAAGCATCCCTTCGAGCTTTGACGAACATTCCTGCGCCTGAACCGATTGATCCTCCCGAGGATTCCGCTTCTTCCGAGGAGGAGACCGATTATTTCCATCGTGTTCCCCTCTGGCGTTGGGGAAGATTGCGAGTTGAAAAATGCCGCTCCGACTCTCTGGTTCAACTGCTTCAGGTTGCAACCCTTGTCGCGCCCCGAGGAGTCAAGGAAAAGTTTGCGCGCGAATTAATCTCTCGGCCTCAGGGCGAACTCCAGTATGAGGATCGTTCTGTCGCATATTCCATTCTTATCGACGCAGCGTTGCTAAATCGAGATTCGGACAAAGCTCTGGAAATCATTGCTGAAGCAGGACAGTATGCCAGAAGCGTCGGTCAGTCTGACGGTCGGTGGAAGGTTCTTGAAGTTATGACGCGGTTCCAACGTCAGGAGTATGATAAAGTCCGTTCTCTTGCGCGTCAGATCTTTGCAGAATATCAGGATGATAAACAGACGATTCAGACGTTGCAACAGTTCCTTGACGAAATCAACGCCACAGCGCAGGCCAAGTTACAGGCTGCCGAGGCCTATCGGCTTCGCGCGGGTCAACCGCCAAGAGGGGCGACGGTTTCTTCGCCGTCGTCTTCCAACCCCAATGAAACGCGTTTGAATTTTGGCGTTGGCGATCTTTCATCTCAGCGTGAACAGAAGTCGACTGGCTTGTGGACGCCTGGAAGCGACTCCAAGGGCAATTCTTCGGACGGCTCTTCCAAACTTTGGGTTCCGGACTGACAGAATTCCGTTGACGTTGAGTTCTTATGAGTTTTTGCGCACGGTTTTGAACGTGCGCAGAAGCTCGCTCTGGTTTATTGCCTGAAGCGTTCTTTGGACGCGTATTTGAGGAACGGTTTGGGAGCTTTTTATTGCGAGACGTGATTCAATGAGATTAGGCGTTTTTGGCGGAAGCTTCGATCCCATTCACTATGCGCACCTTCTGCTCGCTGAGACAGCTTACGAGAAGATGAATCTTGATCGTGTCGAGTTTATGCCTCTGGGCGTGCCGCCGCATCTGAAGCGTCTTCGATCTTCGAATGAAGATCGTTACAACATGACGGTCTGTGCGGTTTCTCCATATTCTGAGTTTACAGTGAATCGACATGAGCTTGAATCAAACAAGACCAGTTATACCTTCGAATCCCTCGAGTATTATCGTGAGCAGTTTCCCAACGACGAATTGTTTTTAATTGTCAGTTCAGAGACTTTTAATGATATTCCTAATTGGAAAGAACCAAAGCGCATTTGTGAATTGGCGTCGCTTATTATCGCGCAGCGTTGCGGATATCCGCCTCCCGATTTTGACGCTTTTCTGGCTTTCGCCACGCCGGAAAGGATTGGCGAATTCAGAAAGCAGATCGTCGAGACGCCTCTCATGGAACTTTCATCAACGTATATTCGCAAACGCGTTGCGGCGGGAGAGAGCGTGCGTTTTTTGACCCCGGATCCCGTGATCGATTACATTTACGAAAAACGTCTTTATGCAGACAACTGAATCGTGAAACTTCAACTACCTTCAGGGCTGGTTATAACGAGGTGAAGAATGGAAAAATCCAGAATTAAGTTTTTGTTGATTGTGGCGTTGACGGTAGTTTGTTTATTTTGCGGAACGCCTTCCGTTCGTGGAGTTTTGGCAGTCGAGGGCGACGTTCCTGTTCTGCGGAAGGCCAAGCCTGCTCTTGAGCGTTTTCGCGACGGTATTCCGACGTTTCTCGACAAAGTGAAGAAGGGCGAACCTGTTAAGGTTGCCTATTTTGGAGGGTCGATTACTGCGGCTGACGGTTGGCGAGTTCAAACGCTCAAGAAATTTAACGAAGAATACTCGCCGTCGGTTTTTACGGAGATTAACGCGGCTATTGGCGGAACAGGCAGCGATTTAGGCGTCTATCGTTGCGAGCATGACGTTTTGCAATATGATCCAGATCTTGTTTTTGTCGAATTTTGCGTTAACGACGGAGGAACGCCTCCCGAGATGATCTGGCGGCAATTTGAAGGGATCGTGAGGCAGATTTGGAAACATAATCTGCGAACGGACATTGTTTTTGTTTATACCTTTCGCGTCGGACACGAAAAGAATTACCTTGAGAACGACACTCCGCGTTCAGTTGCCGCTATGGAACAACTAGCAGACTTCTACGGAGTTCCTTCTCTCGACTTCAATATACCGGTTGTCGAGTTAGAACAGGCTGGAAAATTGGTTTTTCAGTCTGAAGAACCCGTTGAAGGCAAGCTTCAGTTTTCGACCGACGGAGTCCATCCATTAGACAAGGGACATGAAATCTACACGAAGGTTGTTTTTGACGCTTTCGAGAAGATGAAGGCTGAAAATTTGAAAAAACCGTACCTCGATCCGGGAATTAGAACGGAGAAACTGGATAAAACCTTTATTTCCGACAACTTCGAGAACGCCAAACTTGTTCCTATCAGAGAATCGCAACTTTCCGGCTCCTGGAAGCCCTTGCCTGGGGATTCAGCTCTTAGCTGGATGAAGTCTCGTCTGGGCGACGTTGTTTATGTTTCGGAAGAGCCGGGTTCCAGATTAACGATTAAGTTCAAGGGGTCGCGCTTGAGTATCTACGACGTGCTTGGACCGAACGGAGGTCAGGTGAATATTACGGTCGACGGGGTTAGTTCAGAAAAGCCGTGTCCACGTTTTGATAGCTTTTGCACGTATTGGCGCCTTGCGACCCTTGTGGTGGCTTCAGATCTTGATCCAAATGTTGAGCATGAGGCAATTATAGAAATTGACGAGGAAGAGCCCAGTCGGCAACCAGTTGCTTTTCGG
>CACYBR010000034.1 GCA_902772705.1 uncultured Planctomycetota bacterium | reverse complement strand
TGATAATGAGCGGGATTTAGTACATGAAAAGCAAGGTCGCTTGGAGTATGAGAGACGCCGTGTCTCTTTATGGCGAGCGACGTAAACTTTTTTCCGTCAAAGGAACATAGATGGTCGAATTGTTAACATTGTCGGTCGAACGTCGCGAAACTGTCGGTAAACGTCGGAATCGTCGCCTTCGTGAAAGCGGCAAGACCCCTGCCGTCCTTTATGGACACAAAAAGGAAGTCGTGAACCTCGCGGTCGCGACGGAACTCATCGACGCCGCGCTTCGTCATGGAAGCCGCTTCGTCAAGCTTGACGGCGCTGTCAGTGAACGCGCGTTCATTAAAGACGTCCAGTGGAACACCTGGGGCGACGTCGTTCTTCACGTCGACTTCACGCGCGTAAGCGAACACGAACGCGTTCAGCTTTCCGTCCCGGTCGTCCTCCGCGGCGAAGCCGCCGGTCTCAAGGACGGCGGCGTTGTCAAGCAGCACCTGCATAAGATCGAGATCGAAACCGAACCGACGAGCGCTCCCGAACAGATCGTCGTTCACATCAACGACCTCGGTTTCAACCAGCAGATTCACGTCGCCGACGTTATCCCGCCTGAAGGCGTCAAGATCCTCGTCGACCCCGAAACGCTCGTCGTTGAGTGCTCCGAACAGGTCGTCGTCGAAGAATCCGAGGAAGCGCCCGCTGAAGGCGCAGAGCCTGAAGTCATCGGACGCAAAAAAGCTGACGAGGAAGAAGAAGAAAAGTGAGCTCCGAGCTATGCTCGAACGCTCCGCGTGCGTTAACTCGTTGCAAACGCGCGCGATTCGATCACCCATTTTCGGACCACTCGCATGTTAAGGACGTTAATTCAGTTTTTCAACGTCTTTTACAGAAAGCCGAAAACAAGAATGAAACCGGACAAAATCATTGTTGGACTGGGCAATCCCGGTCGGCAATACAGCGAAACCCGACACAACATCGGCTACATGGTCCTCGCCGAGCTCGTCAAACGCACGTCGTTTGACAAACCGCGCAGTCAGTTCCACGCCGACGTCTGGGACGCGCGAATCGGAGGAAAAAACGTCCTCCTCATTTGCCCGACGACGTTCATGAACCTCAGCGGAACGTCTGTTTCCGAGGCGATCAGATTTTACAAGCTCAATCCAGAACAGGATCTTGCTGTCGTCTGCGACGATCTCGACCTGCCAGTTGCAAGACTGCGAATCAGAGAGACGGCTGGCAGCGGCGGGCAAAAGGGGCTCAAGGATATCATCGCCAAACTTGGAACCCAGAAGTTCACGCGACTCCGAATCGGCATTGGCCGTCCTTCCTCAAGCGATCAGGTCGTCGACTTCGTGTTGACGCCGTTCCGGAAGGACGAGAAGCCCGAGATTGAACTGGCGGTCCAGAACGCGGCCGACGCGTTGCAGGTTTGGGTCGAATTCGGTTCGCAAGAGGCTATGAACAGGTATAACGTGACAGAAAAACGGCTCAAAAAGAGCAGAACGACTCAGGAAGACGATCGCTCTTCCAACGCCTGACCTGCTTGCGCTCAATCTTAACGTTATCGCAGAGCTGTCCGACTTCATTGCAACCTTTGACGGCGTTTTGCGTCGACAAACGAAAGAAAACGCCGTTTGGTTCCGGGCTGCCAACGTTATCGGAAGCAGTTCGTTAAATCGAAACAAAACTCGTCTGATTCGACGAAAACGGTTTTGACGATACAAAACCGCTGCATACTTTAGGAGCAATACCTTGAATAAAGAAAACGTTTACGAAGGCTTGTTCATTCTGAATTCCGACGCCTACGCACGAAATCCGGAAGAAGTCTCTGGCCCTATCGCGAAAACGATCGAGTCGCTGGGCGGCGTTGTCCGCGTCAGTCGTCTCTGGGACGAACGCAAATTAGCGTACGCCATTAAAAACCACCGCCGCGGCGCCTACTGGCTCGCCTATTTCCGTATCGCTACCGATAAGGTGGCCGACCTGAAACGTCAGTTCCAGCTCAACAACAACATCATTCGCTTCCAAATCATCAGTCTCGACCCGCGTCTTGAGGAAACCCTTGTCCAGCACGCCCTCGCCGGTCCGGCCAAGGTCGAAGAAGAAGAGACTCAGAACGTTTACGAAGAAGAGGATGAAGAAAACGAAGCCGAAGAAACGGCCGAGTGATTCTCGAAACGTCAGGTCGTTGTTTTGTTCGATTGCGTCTCAGGTTGAAGCTCTCTTGTGAACGCGTCTCGGTCTGGCGATCGTGCAACGACGCGATCACAGGGCGCGTCCTGAGTTGCGTCTCTCGTCCCTTCATCGTCCGATAATAACGGAGAGTTGCATTACATGGCTAGTTACAACAGAGTAGTTTTGGTCGGAAATCTCACCCGAGATCCCGAAATTCGCACCTTTCCGAGCGGAGCGATCGTCGCCGATATCGGTATTGCGGTCAACGAACGTCGCAAGGATCAGAGCGGCAACTGGGTCGAGGAAGCAAACTTCTTCGACGTTACCGTCTGGAACCGTAGCGCGGAAGTCGTTCGCGACTACACCAGCAAAGGCAGTCCGATCCTCGTCGAAGGACGTTTGAAGCAGGACGTCTGGGAACAGGACGGTCAGAAGCGTTCCAAAGTCAAGGTCGCCGCTGATCGCATTGTTCTCCTCAGCGGACGCGGCGATAATGGCGGCTCAGCCGGCGGATATCAGCAGCAAGGCGGTTATCAACAGCAGGGCGGGTACCAGCAGGGCGGTGGTTTTCGTCGTCAGCAGTCCCAGCGCGTAACGCCTCCGGCTCAGGATTATGGCGAAGGCGACGGCGCCGGCGGTTTCTCTCAGGAAGGCGCCGACGACATTCCCTTCTGATTCAGGTCGCCCTCGACGTCGAACAGAACATAAAACTCAACGATAAAAAATCCAACTTAACATACAAGGTATAACGATGCAAGTTCAGAAAAGACAAGCTCGCAACGCATATCGTACTGGTAAACGCCTGCCCAAAGGCCCTAACGGCGGTATCCAGCTCCTCCTTATCCAGTCGGTCGACTCCCTTGGCAAACAGGGCGACGTCGTCGAGGTTAAGCCCGGTTTCGCGCGTAATTACCTGATCCCTCAGGGACTGGCGACCTACGCGACCGACCACCATCGCCGCATGGTTGAAAAGCATAAGGCTCAGCTCGCGGAGCTCCAGCGCAAGCAGCTCGCCGCGCTCCACGATCTCGCCGACGTAATCGCCAAGACGACGATCACGATTGAAGCCAACGCCAACGCCGACGGACACCTCTATGGTTCCATTGGCGCCGAAGAGATCGTGCACGCGCTCAAGAACGAGGGTATCTCGATTTCGACCGACCATGTCCGCCTCGACGGACCTCTGAGGGAGCTCGCTCAGTACTCCGTCCGCATCTACCTCGGTCATGAGATTGAGACCTCTCTCAAGGTCTGGGTCGTTCCTCAGGCTCACGAAAATTGATCGACGTAAGAGACGAACTATTGTAGCGCGGCGATTGTGCCTTGCGTTTCCGTTCTCACGGCAATAATAAAAGCGTCTGTTCCATTTTTGGAACAGACGCTTTTGTCGTTTCAGGATATTACTCGTGTTTGACCTGTAAACGCGCGAACGAAACTCCTCCGTCGTTGAACGACCGCGGCTGTATTAGACGCCGCGAAGAATATCAACGCCGGCAAAAAAGTTCCTGAATTTCAGAACATGCTGTCGGTGCGAAAGCTCACGACTGCCCTGTTCTTCAAACTCGATCGTTGCGAAACCATTATACTCAAGCTCGTCAAGCGTATCACGGATCGAGAGCCAGTCGTTGGAACCCTGACCAATAGGGACAAACTTCCCGCCGTTGGGCAACGTATGATCGACGAGAAAATCCTTGAAATGCAGCTTAACAATGATCCCTTTTCCAAGAGCGCGAAGCCATCTCTCGGTTGGAGCATACTTCACGTAGTTTCCGAGATCGAAGTAGGAGCCGACCCACGGATTGTCAAACGACCGTATGAAGGCGGCCAGAAGCTCCGGTCCGCACCAGAGGTTGTTCCAAACGTTTTCCAGACCGATCTTAACCCCTTCGAACGCCGCAACGTTGAAAACGGTCGGAAGATACTTCTGGACGGCTTTTGTCGCGGTGTTCTGCGCCTCAATATACGCGGCGTAAGGCGCGTTATCCCCGGCGCAGATCCTGGAGACCATCAACGTATCTGGATCGAATTGAACGTCAAACTCCCAGGGATTAAGAGCCGGCGCCGACGTCCTGCCTGGCGTTACCAGAATCGACGAGGCGCCGTAAGCGCCCGCGACCTCGATCGCATGACGCAGGACCTTGAGGTCCCCCTCGACATTTTCCTCGCTGTTAAAACGCGCGCCGCGCATAACCGAATGGATCTTTAAACCATTCGCTTCGCAGACGCGTCGCGCCTCTCGCGCTTCTTCGAGCGAGATATCCGTCGCGGTCGATTCAACGCCGTCGTATCCGGCCTCGGCGAGCGCTTCAATCTCCTTCGGTTCGATCTTGCCGACGATCGCCGCGCATTTGAGCGTCGTTTTGTAGTTCTTCGGCGTAACTCCTCCGCCGGCGTTCTGTGATTCTGTCATATGGTATAACTCGCTAAGAAATCTCAGGTTCGACATGATCCAAAGACAGAAACACGAAAGACGCGTCTAAAACGTCAACTTTCGTGTTTCTCAAACGTTTCGTACTAATCGTTCAAATTGAACAGACCTCGACAACGCAGTCAGACGCCTTCGAGAACGTCGGCGCCAACGAAAAAGTTTTCGAATATCTTCGCATGCTGTTCGAGAGAATAACCTCCGCTTTCAAGGGTTACAAAGCCGTCGTAGGCGACTTCGTCGATTACCTTACGGACAGACTTCCAATCGATAGACCCCTTCCCGATCGGCACGAAATCGCCGCCATTGGGCTTTTCCTTGTCGAAAAGGAAGTCTTTGATATGAAGCTTGCAAATCGTTCCCTTCAGGGCGCGGAGCCAGTCCTCCGTCTTCGCGTACTTAACGTGATTGCCAAGGTCGAAGTAAGTTTTAACCCACACGTTGTCGAACGCTTTAACGAAGGCGGCGTAGAATTCAGGAGTACACCACAGACCGTTCCATACGTTTTCCAGACCAATCGTGACGCCTTCGTAGGCGGCGACAGGAATCGCCTGCTTAACGTATTTGAAGGACGCTTCCGTCGCTTCGTTCTGCGCTTTGATATAATCAAGGTAAGGCTCGTTGTCGCCCTCGCACACGCTTTTGACCATGCAGGTTTCAGGATCGAAATCAATCTTGAAATCCCACGGCGCCGGCGCTTTAACGCCGACGCGACAAGGAACCAGAAGAATTGTAGACGCGCCGTAAGCGCCGGCCGCGCGAAGCGCGCGTTCGATCGTTTTGACGTCCGCTGACGCCTGTTCTGCCCCCTGATTGACGTTCGTCCAGGCGCGCATGACCGAATGGATCTTAATACCGTTGGCCTCGCAAAGCTTACGCGCCTCTGCCGCAGCGGCGGGCTCCGTATCCCACAAGGTCGTTTCAACGCCTTCGTAACCGAGTTTGGCAAGATTCTCAATTTCGGCGGGGTCAAACTTATCAACGATCGTCGCGCGATGCAACTTCGTCGTAAACGGCTGTTCGACTTCAGCGCCCCAGAGGCTCGAACCCTTCATATTCATCGAAATCGCGGCGGCGCCGGCGGTCAGCGCGGTCGTACGCATGAAATCACGTCGCGTAAAAACACGTTTCATTCTATCGTTCCTTTCAGGAAAAAGCGCGACCCAATCAAGGCGCGCGTTAAGGAAAAAAGCCAGGTATTACGGCGCGCGCGAAGCGCCGTCGTCATGGAACAACGCTCCTGCGCGGCTGATTATAACAGGCGAAACGAGCCGATTCAAGCTTTTTCGATAAAGCGCAACGGCGTCTAAAACGTTAATCAAGCGAAAAAATCAGCGATAGTTGACGTCTCCAATGACAGGCAGCTCGTCCAAAGAATTGAGGTTAAAAAGTTTAAGAAAACGTTCGGTCGTACGATATATGGAAATTTTTTTCTTGTCGATCGTCTGCTTTTCAACGGAAATCAGATCGCGTCGAACGAGCTGAGAAAGGGCGCTTGCGGCGTTGGAACGAACTTCCAGGATTTCTGCAAGCGTAACAGGCTGCTTGTACGCGATCATCGCGAGAACGTCGACCGCCGTTTGAGAAAGTTTAAATTCCTTCGTCTTGCCGCCAAATCGCGCGAGAACGTCGTCAAACGCCTCAAGGAGCGCAAGTCGGTATCCTTCGCCGTCCCGCACGATTTTATATGGCGCGCCTTCACGAAGGTAACGTTCATTGAGATCGGCAAAGATCTCAAGCGCTTCCATTTCAGAAACATTGCGAATCAGTTCGCAGGCGCGTTTCAAAGATAGAGGCTTGTTTTCACGGTCTCCAACAAAAAGCATTGCTTCCAGAATGCTTTCGGGGCGAACGATTGCGCGACGAAAGCGTCCTTCCTCGCCAGAGGCGTCAGCGCCGGTTGAATTGCGTTCAAAATCGGCGTCTGTCGCACGGGGATCCTCATACCTGGCGCCTGCTTCAAAAAGAAAATCGGCGTCGTTCTGCAGGATCGAAGCGTCCAGCGCTTCACGTCGTTCAAGCTCCAGATCGCGCTGGATCAACTCCGCGTCGGAGAGATCTTCGGCGCCAGAACCGGAGTCCTCGGCTTGAACGTCCTCCGCTTCGAATACGGAACGCAATCCGTCGGCAAAGGCCGCTTCATAGTTCTCGCTCTCCTGCTGTGAAGCGTTAAAAGCAAAACTTTTTGAAAAGAAACCGTCCTCTTCAGAATCCTCGCTTTCAGCGGCGTCTGACGCGCTCTCCCTGACGTCTTTGTGTTCGTCGACGTTTTCAACGCGTTCAGACAAGTTCGGAGTTGACGCGATATTGAGACGACGCGTTTCATCGACAGTTTCCGTCGTTGCTTCTTTATTTTCGCACATATCGCGGACCCTCCCTGTTTTAATAGATTCCGTCAAAGACGATTCATCATAGATAATAATCTTCATTGACGCAAGAGACGCGTTGCGTGTAGAAAATGTTGCAAAAACAAGCTTTGAATCCGAGATTCACGGACGTCTTAACTCATACGTATACCGTGTTAAAACGCGCCTTTCGTCCTAACTCGCTCGTCCACTTGCTGGTTCCCACGTTCACGTCAGGTCCTCGACCATATGTCGCAACGTGTTGGACGCGCCTGCTTGTTATAGAAAAAACAACGGCTTCTGTTTTTGCTCGCGCGACGTTCCCGATTCGACAAAACTGACTGTTATTCTTCTCCAGCGCTGCTTTAAACGTCCTCAGGACGTTGTCGTTAGCCTCTTTGACCATTGCGTCGTGGATCAGTTTCATTTCGATTCTGACGCGTGTAAGGAAACTTTTCGCTGGCGACGGATTTCCTTCGCAGGAGCGCCAACCTGATTCTTGGAAGCGGACACAACAGGACGAAACACGTTCGCCGCCGTAAACCAAACATAAACACTTAACTTGTAAGACGTCGTTACGGGCCGCGCACACAGCGCCCCTTCAAAAAGTTACACGCAGACCTTTTTGACAAAGCGACGAATGCAAAAAAAAAGCCGTGTTTCGTTCGGGAAAACACGAAACACGGCCAAAGTGGCTGAAACTGGACTTGAACCTGTGACCTACGGCTTATGAAGCCGTCGCTCTAACCGACTGAGCTATTCAGCCATCGTCACGCGCTCGGCAAAGAACGCGTCAGACGTGCACATATTAACACGTGCCGGATATTTGTAAAGGGACTAACTTTATTTTTTTTTCGTTTTAGAATTCCTCTGACAGGTAATTTCTTTGATCTGCACGGCCGGTTGACCTCGATAAAGCCCGGGCCGAACCTTAAAAATGACCTTGTTGTCCACGATCGCGTCAAAGAGCTGGTCGGCAGGGGCGTCGGTCGTCAATATGTCGCCGGGACGGAGCGCGAGCCAATCGCTCTCCTCCATCGTTCCGGAGGCGATTCTGACTGTCATCGTAACGGGCTCTTCCATTTTCTCAAAATCAGGAAGAACGATAGCTTCGGGCTCAGATTCCGTCTTGCTGATCGTCTGACGTTCGGACGACTCAGGAAGAGCGCTGGCGTCAAAGAGGAGCGCGATTCCCAAACAAAGCCCGTTCAGTTCAACATTCCGAATCTCCCAGTAGACGGTCCCGTCCCCCATAAAATCGACGCCCTTGCGAAGGTCTTGTCCGAGGAATCGCGTCCTCCAGAGAGGCTCCTTGTTTCCTTCGGCAACGGCTTCGTCGAACCACCGAGGATTAAAGACGCCCAGGCGAGGCGCTTCCCCCAGGAAAACCTCACGTTCAAGCTCAGTCAAACCGTTTGTTTTTCCGTTTGATTCGACGAACTGACGCCATTTCCGTCGATCTGAGGACAAACGTTCGACGTCAAGTCCCAAAAAAACGTCAAGCAAAAACTGCAGAGTCGACGTCGGAACGACGAGAAGGAGGCGTTCGTCTGACGCGTCTTGAAAAAACGCAGCTTGCAGAGACTCCTGCTCGCCTTTCCAACGAAGGGTTCCCCACTGACGTTGCAAATCCCGATAGGTTCCTACGCCTAATCCCGTCAACGACGCTTTGAAATTCGCCGCGCCAACGAGACTCGCGAACGCTCGTCGAAAAGACGCGTCGGAAACAAACGCTTTTTCAGGCGTGTATGGGACAGAACTTTCCCCTTTCGTAATCGGCGCGTCTGCGTCGACCCGTTTGTCGATGTTTCTACTCTTGTCTGTCCTTGTAAAAGCCATCTGAAGTCTTCGATAACCACGCGTATATAAAGAAGGTGGGTTGGAATCAGGTTCCCTGAGGCGAGCGCGACACGACGCGCGTCCGAGGATAGCATAATTGGGCCGGAACAACAAGGTCGTTTCACTCGAACCACGCGCGGTTACGCCAAAGACGATTTAAGGTCACAATTCGTTTGACATAGCGTCGATTATTCACTATCATCATTCGTTAGAAACGGTAAAGCTCGCAGTCTTTACACTCCTCTGAACGGGTTCCGACAGAGAATCAGGTTTCGGGCGTAACATACCACTACTAAATCATAATTGGAGACACGAATGAAATTCGGCCAATATTTCAAGAACAAACTGGGCGCGTTACTCGTCGTTGCGACCTTCCTCGGCGCGCTCGCAGCGGTAAGCGTTCCGTCTTTCGCCAGCGACGCCGACGAGTCAGTCGCCAAAAAAGCTCCTGAAGTCGTCGCCTCATTAAGGTTTTCCGGAACAGACGATCTGTGGAACAATTCGGAAAAGATCGCCGACGTCATGAAGTACAAGGAAATTCTTCAGGGCGTTCGTGGGCTCCTTAAGATACGAGCCAAAATGGACGTGATTGATCCGTCCAGAGAATGGGGCGCGGTCGTCGCGACAGACGGCGACACAATCGCCGCGTTCGGTTACCTCCCGCTTGCGAATCCAGAGGAGTTCGACGACCTTGATGTTGCAGAGTTCATGGTCAACGTCCAGCAACTCTTTAAGACAACCTTGCCAAAGCTTGACGCCTATGTCGAAAACGGCTTTCTTCTCGTTTTTAATAGAGATCAGGATTCGATCGTTACCTCGCTTCCATTCGAGTCGTACGGCGCGCCGAAACAAGAAGGCGACGCGTCTCTTCTGAGCCTTGATATCAATTTTGACGCGCTTCCGAAGGAACTTGTCGAGGCGGGCGCCGCTCTTGTGCGTCAAAAATTGGCGGAAATCGCCGAAAATGAAAGCGCGTACGATCAGCAAAGCGTCGATCATGCGCTTGCAAAATATTCCGATCTCATTAACTCGCTGAAGCAGCTTCGATGGTCCTTTACGGTCGACAACGACGCCAATCTTGTCTCGGATCTCGTTCTGACAACCAATCCAGAAAGTCCAGTCGCTGAAAGCCTTGTCAAGACGTCTCAGACGCAGACGAAATGGAACGCGATCGCCGAAACTCCCAACGCCATTCTCGCGGCGGCAGAGGCTGGCGTCGTTTTTTCACCGAACTTAAAGGGAGACGTGGAATCGCTTCGTAAATCAATTCACGACAATCTTTTAAACTCGCTTGACATTCTCATTGACGATCCGGAGAATTTCGAAATCGCCAAAGAGATTGTCGGACACGTTGAAGAAGCGCTCGTCGCTAATCTCGAATCTGAAGTCTACGACAATGGGCTTGCCGTCGCCTCCGACCCTCTCTCCGTCATTTTCGCAAATTCCTGCGCTGCTCCCGACCAAATCAAAACAGCGACCGATCTGCTTATTAAGCGCCTTAAGAAAACGAACCCTGAACTTGCCGAAGCTTTTAAGGAAGAAAAAGTCGTCGACTACGACGTAACAAGCGTTGAACTTGAACTCAATTCGATCTCTGACGAACTTCCGACTTTCCTGAAAGGTAAAACGTTAACGGTCAAATACGGCGTTAACTCCGACTCGTTGCTGGTCGTCGCTTCTTTTGACGCCAGTCACGCCATGAGCGAGTTCACGCGCGTCGCTGAAAGTTCCAGAGAGAAGACCCCTCAAAAGAACGAATCGTTCTATGACCTCTCCCAACTGGCGAAGGCGCTCCAGATTGTTCTGGCTTCCTATGACAACGTTCGCCCTCAGGCGTCTCGATCGGTCGACGCGTTTGCGAACGCGGAAGACGCGAAGATCGTCTTTACCCGGGAATTCCGCGGCAACGTCGTCGAACTCAAGTCAACCGTTAAGAGCGATTTCTTTAAGGCGCTCGGCGACGTCATGAGAATCAATTTCATGAGCGGCAACGGCGATGAAGGCGAGGACGTCGACGATCTCTTCAACGACGAAGAATAATCTTTATCTTTCTTTCTGTCAGATATAAACGCAAAGGCGCCCGGTCGTAAACGACCAGACGCCTTTTTAATTCATCGGAAAACTCCCAGCGAATCACATCACCTGGCACGGTTATGAACAGCCGCGCCAACGTCAAACGACTGCTCGCATTTTTCCTTCGTGATCGTGATTTCAAGATCCGTCGTATCATAAGACATATACTTGGGGTCGACGACGTTGAAGTCGTTGCCAAGCGATCCTTTCTCGCCATATTCTTCAGCCTCGGAAGCGCCCTCCGTCACGAGCTTGGAAACGCGGACCTTCGCCGTACCCTGCTGAGCGCCGGCATAGCCGTAAGTCTTCATTTCAGCGACCCCAGAGTCGTCGGTCGTGCCGCTCGTGGTATATTTGACGTTTTCAGAGTACTTGAACTCGACAGTCGCGCCCGCGAGGGGAACGCCTTCCTGGGTAATCGTAACCAGGCAGGGAGACATATCTTCCGGAAGGTCGGCGGGACGAGACTTGTCCTTGCAACCAAAGCTGGTCAAAGCGATCAGCGCGCAGGCAACGACAGCATAATATTTATTCATTTTCAACCTTTCTCAGGCTCAGGGGAGCACGTTATCGTCCTCAACTCTTAACGAGCCATATTCAAATGAAGATCTAAAAAAAGGCGCGGCTCAACGTCGTTCGTTTCACCGCGCCTGTTATGGTCTTAAAGACAAGCCCAACGAGTCTTCAAACGTCAGGCGACCGACTGCCCTGGCACAAGGCTAAGTCGGCAAACGATCAGAGGGAAACCGACTCGCCGCCGTTCGGAGTGCCCAACGCGCCCCAGACGCCGATCGGACTCTGACCCGTGAGGTTGACACCGGTCGGAATACTGGGAAGACCGTTGGTGTCGACAGTGTCAGAGATAAAGCGAACGGAACCGTCGAGCATACCGGCGTTGACGCCGCCGCTGTGATAACTGGTCGGCGGGAGAAGCTCAACCTGCCCCTGTTCCTGATTGTACTTCAGGCAGGACGGAGAGTTAGGCGGCATAACCGTGGTGAACGCGGCCAAAACCGGGAGACGGTCAAGATAATTACCCATACGCGGATGCTGAACGATGGTCGTACTATATCCATTCGGATCGGTGGAACTCTTCTGGTTCATGCAGTTGCTCGGCACGGCGTGCCAGGTGCCATCGTCGAAACCAGCATAGAAGCACATGGAGCCACGGATCTTTTCATTATTGTATTCGCCGGAAACAACTTCCGAACAAACGATTGTGTTGCTCGTTCCGTCCGTGGCAAATGAAAGATTCTTACGATCGAAGTAGAAGAAGAGCGAACGATGGGTGCAGTCGCCAGTGTCGCGCTTGTTCGCGACGCGTCTGGTACCGCCGTTCCCGTCTGACTCTGTCTTATAGGGACTGTTGTTGGCGTTGTCAAGACGCGCGATGCAGTCGGCCATGCAGAACGCGACGTTGTGCGGACGACCGTCGTGATTGTGACCGCCGCCGAGTTTAACGAGCGCGCCGTTTTGAGGATCGGACGGGCAAAGGAACGCTTCGACCTTGGTGGTACGAATCGTCCAGGAATCGTCAGAAACGTCGCCAGCGGCAGACGGCTTCCAAGGAGCAGTCAGGGTTTTGGTTCCATCAATGGAGTTCTTCAAAGCGGTCTGCTCAATGTAAGGAAGAAGCTGATAGTGGACGCCAAAACGATCAGACTTAACGCCTGCGCCCCACGCGCCCTGAGACGGAAGGTAATTGTTGACGTCATGGTGATTGTGCATCGCCAGAACGAACTGCTTCATATTGTTCGTGCACTGCATACGACGAGCAGCCTCACGAGCAGCCTGAACGGCGGGAAGAAGCAGGCCGATCAAGATGCCGATGATCGCAATAACGACCAACAGTTCAACGAGCGTAAAACCGCTCTTACGGACATTATTACTCATAGTAACAACAACCCTTATAAAAATAGTTAATGACGAACGCCCTATTCAGGGCGATATATGCCACGCAGAAGAGCGCCGCTCTTCAATATAACGTCTTCGCCTTACGAAACACGTCCCGTCAGGAAATAAGGAACTTCTCGCTCGGTTGACTAAAAAAATCCTGAGTAAGTTCGCCGGTAAAAGTTTTCAAAGCCGGACCGGTCATAAAAACTCTATTGCGGTCGCGATCCCATTCTATTTCAAGCTCGCCGCCCTGAAGACGAACGAGAATCTTGGGCTCGGTTCGACCGGTCAGCGCGCATGACACGCCAACTGCGCACGCGCCCGTGCCGCACGCAAGCGTCTCGCCGGCCCCGCGCTCCCACACACGCATTCGCACCTCGGTTGGCGACAGCGTCTCGACGAAATGAACGTTCGTCTTGCGGGGAAAATTTGCCAGAGAACGCTCAATCTTCGGACCGCATCCAAGCACAAGCGCGTCTGTGATCTTGTCGACAAAAATGACAACATGAGGGTTGCCCATGGAAACGCACGTCATCGGCGCCTTCATAAAAGCGGCCCATTCGTCAGAGCCCGCGCCCAACTCCGCCGAGAAATCCAATCCCAGCGTGGCGACGGGAACGTCCTGAACGGGATCCGTCGCAGCGGCGCCGGGCGTACGGAGCGTTGTCGGAACCTGTTCCGGAACGAGAATGGGCGCGCCCATATCGACTCGTACTCGCCTGACGGATTCGCCTTCATATTCGCACTGCAACGTAAGAACGCCCGCGCCTGTGGCAATTTTCAGTTGAGACGGTCGCGTGGAACTGCGCTCGGCGACGTACTTCGCGACGCAACGAACTGCGTTTCCGCACATCTCGCTTTCAGAGCCGTCTGAGTTAAACATCCGCATCTGCGCGTCCGCAACGTCGGACGGACAGATCAACACGAGACCGTCGCTGCCAACGCCAAAATGACGATTTGAAACCATCCGCGCAAGCTCGTCTGGCGAAATCGGGAGCTTCTCGCGAAACAAATCGACGTAAACGTAGTCGTTGCCCGCGCCGTGCATCTTGGTAAACTGCATCAGAGAACGTCTCCCAACATACTAAAATACCAGTCGCTGCCAGTTGCGCGAACAGAACCAAGGTCAAACCAACACGGCAAATTCAACGTCAAATCGCCCATTAGCAACCTGCTCCAGACCACGCTTTATCCAATTCTATTCTTATTGTTGTCCTTGTCAAGCAACAAGAAGGACTGGGTAAGGAACTTTTTCGTTTGGACGCAACTGGGCTCCGTTTTGTTTCTCTGACTTGCTCAAAATCACGAAAAAACAAACTGGAAACGCTTTAACAGACGTCAAAAATATATTTTGTCCGTCAACTCGGGTAATTACTCCAGAGTCGTTTCAAAGTCGAGTCAATTTACATAACCTCCAGTTTGATTTACGTCCGCGACAACGCGGTCCCGACGGCGCTGGAAGGGCCGAACCTCAAATAAGCGCATAACGACGTCGCTGGATAGCGTCGCGCGAGCCGTTGCATAGGAGCAACGCAATAACCGCGTCTGACGCGTTCGCAACTCGACAAAGTTGCATAGAAAAGCGCTTGTTTAAACAGCGCTTTGGGGTTAGAATGGACGGGACGTGACGGACGACGTCGCGCGTTCACTTCAACCTCTGCTAAGAGTAAACGTTATGGCTAAATCACAAGCGACAACCCCTCGGAAAGACCTACGTAATATCGGCGTTATTGCGCATATCGACGCAGGTAAAACGACCGTGACCGAGAAGATGCTTTACTATTCCAAGTTTGTTCACAAGGTTGGGATGGTCGACGCCGGCACGACGGTCACCGACTACGATCCGGAAGAGCGTGAACGAGGCATAACGATCACCGCCGCGTGCGTGACTTTCGAATGGAACAATCACACGATCAACCTTATCGACACGCCCGGTCACGTCGACTTTACGGCAGAGGTTGAACGTTCTCTTCGCATCCTCGACGGAGGCGTCGTTGTTTTCAGCGCGCGTGAAGGCGTTGAAGCGCAAAGCGAGACGGTCTGGCGTCAGGCGGATAAATATCACGTTCCCAGAATCGCCTTCATCAACAAGATGGACCGCGAAGGCGCCGATTTCTACGCCGTGGTCGACGATATTGAGAAACGACTGAATTCCAAGCCTGTCGTCGTGGCTATTCCTGTCGGCGCAGGACCGCCCCATTTGCCGGGCGCGTTTCGCGGCGTTATCGACCTCGTCGAAATGAAGCAACTCACTTTCGACTCAGAGACTCAGGGAAAAGAGTACTCTGCCGGCGATATCGAAGAGGAGATGCTTGAACAGGCCGAACTCTACCGCGAAAAAATGCTCGACGACCTCTCCATGTTCAGCGACGAACTCACGGAACTGCTTCTTTCAGGAGAAGAGGTTACGAGCGAAATGATCCGCAAAGTCCTGCGCGACGCGACGATCGCCGACCTCTGCGTTCCCGTTTTCTGCGGCTCCGCGCTCGACGGCATTGGCGTTCAACCCGTCATGGACGGCGTGTGTTACTATCTGCCCGCGCCTGACGATCTGCCGCCGATCGAAGGAATCGACCCTGACCATCCAGAAAAGATCGAAAAGCGTAAGCTCGATGAAAACGAACCGTTCTGCGGCCTCATTTTCAAGATTGTCGCCCATTCGCACGGCGACATGTATTTCGTGCGCGTTTATTCCGGCAAACTCAACGCAAACTCGCGCGCGCTCAACCCGAGGGAAAAGCAGAAAGAAAACATTCCTCAGCTGTGGCGTATTCAGGCAGACCATAACACGCTGGTCGACTCCGTTTCCGCAGGCGACATCTGCGGCGTCATCGGTCTGCGCTTCAGCGTTACAGGGGACACCCTCTGCGACGTGAAGCATCCGATCCTTCTTGAGTCCATCACGTTCCCCGAGACGGTCGTTTCGATGGCGATCGAACCGGAATCGTCGGACGAGGACAAGAAACTCAAGCAGGTTCTTGAGTCGATGCGTAAGCAGGATCCAACGTTTCAGACGTCGGTCAACGAGGAGACGGGTCAGACGATCGTCTCCGGCATGGGCGAGCTCCATCTGGAGGTCGTCAAACATCGCCTTCTTCGCGAATACAAGCTCAAGGTTCGCGTGCGTGAGCCACGCGTCAGTTATCGTGAAACGCTTCAGAAACCAACAGACGTCGTCGGGGGCGGCGAACGCGTTCTTGGCGGAGTCAAGCATTTCGCGGAGCTCAACGTGCACGCTGAACCGCTCGAGGATTCTCAGGAAGTAATCGTTCAGATCGCGTCGGACGACGAAGCGTTCCTTCCGGAATGGCGCGAGATCGTCCAAAGCGCGCTCAAGGAAGAGACGCAGGGGGGCGGCATGCTGGGTTTCCCAGTCGTGGGCGTCAAGCTCGTCGTCACGGGGGGCGCGTTCAGCGAGGCGGACACGGACGAGCCTGCGCTTCGCTTCGCGGCCAGCGACGCCTGGCGTAAAGCTCTTGCCAGCGGGAAAATCACGCTTCTCGAACCGATTATGCGTCAGGAGATCCAGACGCCAGACGAATACGTTGGCGACGTGGTTGGCGATATCAATCAGCGGCGCGGCGTCGTCGTTCAGACGCAAACTCGAGGTCAGTTCGCGGTCGTCGAAGCGGAAACGCCGCTGTCGAATCTCTTCGGTTATTCCTCGGCGCTGTTGGGGTTGACCAAGGGTCGCGCAAGTTGTTCCATGGAGCTCGCCAAATACGGACCGGCGCCCGCCGAAGTCGTTAAGAGCTTCATGCTTGAGTAATCGTTTTGCCGCCGTCAGTTCCATTTATATCGCCGTGAAGGGAGCGTTCTGTCGCGCCGTCACGGCGTTTTTTTGTCTGAAACTCCAGCGCGGGTCGTTCCTCACGCTTGATTTTAGAGACTCCTGAAATTATAATCCCGGCCAGTATTCGAGCTGAAGCAGCAGGCGCTCTTCAATTCGAGCTTTGCACACGCAGACCCACTATCAGAAAGGGAACTCAATGGAGACATCTTTTCATCGTTCCGCAACGCCCGTCGAAAAAGCGGACGACTTCATTAAAAACGAAACTCAGTTCCATCTTGGCGTCCTAACGACGGAACAGTCGCATCCGAAAACGCGGACCCTTTCGCAAACGCTTGCCCAGGACGTTCCCGCAGGTATGCTCCAGCTCTTTTCCGTCGACGACGATCTTCCGCCGGTCCTTAGAAAGACGATCGCGTCCGACGAGTATAAAAAACTCGAAGAGGCGATTTATCAATCCCTGAGCGCGGGAGGAAGAGTCAGTTTCAGCGGCTGCGGCGCGACAGGACGGCTATCAATTCTCCTCGACGCGGCAAATAAAAAATTCTGTCGAACCAGCGCCGCCAAGCTCCCGGAGCGCGCTGAGTTTTTCCAGAAGCTTGCCGCGCAAACCAACGCGATCATGACGGGCGGCGATTTCGCGCTCATTCGTTCCGTTGAAAGCTTTGAAGACTTCATCTCATTCGGCTACAACCAGTACCAGCAGTCTGGAATCGGTCCGAACGACGCGCTCTGCGCCATCAGCGAAGGGGGCGAAACCTCCTCCGTGATCGGTACGATCCACGCGGCGCTCGACGCGGGAATTCCCGCGTTCTTCCTCTTCAACAACCCTTCCGAACTCATGGCGTCGCGCGTTGAACGTTCCCGAAAGGTCATTGAAGACCCGCGCGTTACCGTCGTCAATCTGACAACGGGACCGATGGCAATAGCGGGTTCTACGCGTATGCAGGCGACGACGATCGAAATGCTCGTCGCAGGTTTCGCGTTTGAAACGGCGCTGACGCGTCTCCTGAACGAAAAGCTGTCAAAAGACGAACTTGACGCGATCGGATTCGATCCGCGAACTCCCGAAGAAAAAGCGACGGAATTTGAGGTCATGCTCAAGGAGATTCGGTCGTCGGAGAACGTCGCGACCGCCGCCGCTTATGTCGATTTCGAATGCGACCTCTATAAGCGAGGAGGACGCGTCACTTACTTCTCCCGCGATTACTCCCTCGATATCTTCACCGACACGACAGAGCGTTCTCCCACCTTCAAGATCCCTCCGTTCCGTTCTCTCGACGAGAACGACGCGCCTGCTCCGTGGGCGTTCGTTAAAGATCCGCTGCGTAACGCGAAAGACGCGTGGATCTGGCTCCTTGGGGGCGTCGAGCCCAGGTGCCTCGAATGGACCCCCGACGACTATCGCAGAATGGGCGGCACGCCCGCGCAGATTGAAGATCCGCCCAAAATCGGACGGCAAACGGTCTATCGTTTCCCCATTGGAAACGAAGAGGACTCGTCGCGATACGACGGAATCCCCAACGCCGCCGTCGCCGTTTTGGCCGATTCTGAGAC
>CACYBR010000033.1 GCA_902772705.1 uncultured Planctomycetota bacterium | reverse complement strand
GGCGGGAACATCATATTCTGCCTGGGGCTGATGGGCATGTGCGGCGGCGCGGTTTCGACGCATATGGTCGCGTGCGGTTTCACGCTGTGCGAGATGTTCGGCGGCAAGATGACGCAGAAGCGTTTCCGGCTCTTTGCGCTTGTCCCATGCATTGGCGTACTGGGCGTCGTCGTGAATCTTCCGATGTGGTTCCCAGTCGTCGCGTCGGCGGTGTGCTTCACGATGTTGCCGATCGCGTATCTGATATTCTTTATCCTCAACAACAAACGCAGTTACATCGGCGACGCGGTAGGTCGAGGGCTCAAACGCGCGATTATCAATATCATTCTGCTCGCCGCGCTCGTGTTCGCGTGTCTTGGTTCTTACATTTCGCTCGACAAGAACGTCTTCTCGAAGTTCCGTCATGACGCCGCCGCGCCGCAGGCGACGGAGGTTCCCGGCGCCGACGATCCTGTAGAGGAAGCGCTTGAGGAAGTTACGCCTGAATGACACAGCGGCGTCTTCCGTGTAAAGTTATGAAAGCAAACGCGTTTCCTTAGTTTGGGGCGCGTTTGCTTTTTTTCGTAAATTTCTACAAATTCCTGACATGTTTACCTCGATTGGCTAGCCAAAAAAATCAAGCTCGCTTATAATATCAATCGTGTTGTTGTTTATACGCGGGAAGGCGACGGTCTTCTCGGCGGCGTGTCGAGAACGCTGCGGACGCGTACGCGGGCGGGACGCCGCGCGCGGGTGATATTCGGGACTCGCGATCCTATGACGCCATTTTATTTTATAGTAGCCAGCCTGCCGTTTGCGCTCTATCTTCTCGCGCTTGCGTGGTTGCATGGTCGCCGACGTCCAACATTGGCGACAGGTCGACGCGACTGTTGCGCGCTTGTTCTCTCGACGGTTGGGGCGCTCTTCATTGGTCCGTTGCAGATTCTACCGGGATTTAGCGCGTGGGTTGCGTGGGGACCAAACGTGTGGCTCCTTGTCGCCGCCTTCTTTGTTCTTGTTCTCATCGCCGTTCTAACACGATTACGTCCACGATTTGTCGTCTATAACACGACGCTCGATATTTTGCGCAAAGCGATTTCCAAGATAGCGATCGAACTCGACGTCGACGCTCGATGGAACGGAGACGCGATGAACATGCCGGGACTGGGCGTGCAGTTCTATCTCGACGATTGCTCCTGGGGACGCGTGACGTCGATCGTCTCGATTGGTCGCGAGCTTTCCGTTTCCGGCTGGAATCGCCTGCGCGCCGCGCTCGACGCAACGCTTGCGCAAACGGACGCGCCGGCTCGTCGACGAAGTCCCTTTTTCTTACTTGCCGGAATCGCGCTCCTTGCCGCCAACGTGTGGTGCTTTGTGAAATTCTACGACCAGATCTGCGACGCCGCCGCCTTCTACCTTTCCGTATGACTATTTCCGGAAACGCAACAATGGACGCTAATAAGAACGATAAGACTGCAAACTGGTGGAGCTCTTCGCTGGTCTACTCTGCGCGTTCCGACGTCGGTATGAAACGACGTAACAACCAGGATTCGTACTCTGCCCATCCGGCGCCGACGACGCGCGTATGGCGCACGCGCGGACATGTTTTCGTCGTTGCCGACGGCATGGGCGCGCACAAGGCGGGCGAGCTTGCCAGTAAGATAGCGGCGACAGAAGCGCCTCAGTTCTATCTTAAGCGTACAAATCAGTCGCCCAGCGAGGCGCTCAGCGGCGCGCTTCTGGACGCGCACGAAGTCATCCGCAAGCGCAGCGAGGGTAATTTCGACTTCAACAATATGGGCACGACGTGCGACATGCTTGTGCTTATGCCCGGCGTCGGCTATGTCGGACACGTTGGCGACAGTCGCGTCTATCGCTTGCGAAACCATGTTTTCGAACAGTTGACGTTCGACCACAGCCTCGTATGGGAGGTCAAGTATTTTCCGACGTCTCATTCGGCGTACCGTCAGGTTGAGAATATTCCCAAAAACATCATCACGCGTTCGCTTGGTCCCACCGACAATCTGACCGTCGACGTGGAGGGACCCTTCGAAACGCAGGCGGGCGACGTTTTTCTTATGTGCAGCGACGGGCTTTCTGGCCGCGTTGAAGACTCCGAAATGGGACAGATTCTCGAATTGTTCTCTCCCGCCGACGCCACGGAGGCGCTCGTGAACCTTGCGAATCTTCGCGGAGGACCGGACAACTGCACCGTCGTCGTGGCGAAGATTCTGTCCAACGAGCTTCCCGAGACGCGTGGTTCCTCGAAGCAGGAACGAGGTTACGAGAAGCGTCCGCCCCTTACGATACCCGCGTGGATCCTAGTGTCGCTGACGGCGATTTTTGGCTTACTCGCCGCCGTTTTTTTGGTTTTCCGTTTTTTTCCGGGCGGTTGGACGTCTCTGGGAATTGCCGTTTCATCGTTTGTTGCGTTTCTTTGCGTGGCGAGTCCGACCATTTTTGGACAGGTTCCGAAGCAAGTCGAGCGTCAGGGCAACGGACCCTATATGCGCGCGTCGTCGCTTCCGACGCAGGCGTTCTGCGACAGCCTTGAGACGACGTGCCAGCAGCTGTGCGCGCAGATGCGCAACGATCCGAACGTCGAACCTGACTGGAACGGCGTCGATCGCGCGCGCGATATGGCGGTCAAAGCGCGCGAAAAGAACGACTTTGCCGGGTCGGTTCGCGCCAATATTTGCGTTGTCAACTACATTATGCGCGAGGTTCGCAAGTACGTCGAACTCGTCAAGAGAACGCGAAGTCACTCGGTTGCCCATGAGCTTTACGAAAAGCCGGGAGGGAACGAGACCAGTTGACGGCAAGTCGTTTTACGTTAAATTGAGTACCGTCTCTGGCTACGGCGCGGAGCGCGCCGGCGCCCTTTTTTAACGTTGATTTTGAGAGCTGTGTTCATGCTGGCGAAACGTGTAATTCCATGTCTGGACGTCAACGGCGGGCGCGTCGTTAAAGGGACGAATTTTGTCAATCTTCGCGACGCGGGCGATCCTGTGGAAGTCGCGCGACGGTATGAACGCGAAGGCGCCGACGAGCTCGTCTTTTTGGACATCACCGCCAGCCATGAGCAGCGCGACGTGATTGTCGACGTCGTGCGCGCGACCGCCGACGTGGTGTTTATGCCGTTGACCGTCGGCGGAGGGATACGCACTTGCGAGGATTTTCGCAAGATTTTGAACGCGGGCGCCGACAAGGTTTCAATCAACTCGTCTGCGGTTAAGACTCCCGATCTCATCAATCAGGCGGCGGAACGATTTGGCAGTCAGTGCGTCGTCGTCAATATTGATCCCAAACGAGTCATAAAGGACGGAAAAGAGTTCTGGGAAGTCTTTATCAACGGCGGACGAGTTGGCACGGGCCTTGAGGCGGTCGCGTGGGCGCGCGAGGTCGAAGAGCGCGGCGCGGGCGAGATCGTTCTCACTTCAATGGACGGAGACGGAACAAAAAACGGTTACGATCTTCCGATTTTGAAGGCGGTTTGCTCGGCGGTACGAATACCGGTCGTCGCGTCGGGAGGCGCGGGCAAGCCGGAGCATTTCGTCGAAGCGATCACGGAAGCGAACGCGTCGGCGGTTCTCGCGGCGAGCGTTTTCCACTACGGACTGTATTCGATAGCCGAGGTTAAAGAAGCGATGAGAGCGGCAGGAATCCCGGTGAGAATATGAATCGTTGGTTCGGACTGTTTCGGTTGTGAGACGCAAACGCGTCGTCCCCGGTTTTTCAGAAGCGTCGCGCTAGTCGTCGCTGGTTGAAGGGACGGCTCGACGAGGTATAATCAGCAGCTGGCGCCGAGCGTCGGCGTATGACGCCGTTTGTTCCGCCGTGTTGTTTGTCAGGTTGTATGAGGTTTTAAGTTTTATGTCGTCGCCAGATATTCCAGATCGTATTGCCAAGAAAAAGAAGGAACTCGAAATTGATCCGCTTTTCAAAGCCCTTGTGAAACTGTCGGGAAGCGACCTTCACCTTAAGGTCGACCGTCCTCCGTATGTTCGTGTCAAGGGAGCGTTGCGCACGCTTAACCGCGGTCCGATCGACGACGAAGAAATGAACCGCCTCATCTTCCCGATGATGGACGAACGTAACCGAAAGATTTATAATGACACGGGAGGCGCCGACTTTGCGCATACCTGCGTCGTCGACGGCGTTCGCTGGCGTTTCCGCGTGAATGTTCTGACGCAGATGGGACACGTTGGGCTCGTCGCTCGTCGTATTAACAATTTCATCCCTGAACTGGAAAAGCTCCACATACCGTCCGTTCTGTACGAGCTTTGTAAGTTCAGCCAGGGAATGGTCCTGCTCGCAGGGGTTACGGGGTCCGGCAAATCCACGACGATCGCGTCGATGTTGAACTGGATCAACAAGAATTACAACAAGCATATCCTGACGCTTGAAGACCCGATCGAATTTATGTTCACGGAAGAGAAGTGCCTGATCAATCAGCGCGAGATCGGTCAGGACGTGGTCGATTTTGAAGTCGGGATGAAGCACGCGGTTCGTGAAGACCCTGACGTCATGCTCGTTGGAGAAATGCGCGACCGTGAAACGTTCGAAACGGCTATTCACGCGGCGGAGACGGGCCACCTGGTGTTTGGAACGATCCACGCGTCGACCGCGCCGTCGACGATTGGACGTATTCTCGACCTTTTCCCCGCGAACATGCACAAAGCGATTCGTTCCGCGATCGCGATGAACATGAAGGGAATCGTCGCGCAGAAGCTTCTGCCGTCGATTCTTCCGGGCGTTCAGCGCGTGCCGACGTGCGAGATCATGATAGTCAACAACGTCATCCGCAAGCTCATTCTCGAAGGCGAAGACGAAAAGCTCGGCGACGCGATTCGTATTCAGGCTCAGGAAGGCATGCAGGACTTTACCATGTCGCTCAAATCGCTCGTTCAGATGAAGAAGATCGATCGCGCGACCGCGTTTGAAGTCGCCCCTAATATCGAGTCCCTTAAGATGGCGCTTAAGGGAATTGAAGTCAAGGAGCCTGGCATCCTTTGATTTCCGCCGCGCAGAGCCTTCGTTGGAGGAGGCTCCGTTTCGTTCGACGCCGCGCGCCGTAACGCGCGCGGACGTTCCACGATCGTTCATTCCGACGTCCTTACCACGTTAACTGGTTGATATAAAGAGATGGAAATGCAAAAGATAAAGAAGTTTGCGATCGTTGGCGCGATCGGTCTCCTTCTAGGCGTCGTTTTCCTCGCGTTTGCCGAGTCGTCCTTCGCGGCGGACGCGACTGCGAGTACCGCCGCCTTTGAGTCGTTCGCGGATCAGGCGAAGGACGCCAATACCAACGGTTGGCGTTCCGGACGCGACATGAGCGTCTGCCCGATCAAGCTTGCGATCCTTATCATTTTCTATCTCGCGTGGGTCGCGACGACCGGATGGATCAACAACGACGCCGAAAGTCTGGGCGATCCTGACCGTTCCAAGTGGAACGGCATGAACCTCATTACTTTCTCATGCTGCGTCGTCGCCGTACTGTTGATTCCGATCTTCTGGGCAGGCTTGCCAATTGTGATACTCGGATGGCTGGTTCCTACTTTTATCTACATCCATTCGCGCAATAAGGGGCTTCTCGACGCCGATAAAGTCATGACGCCCGGCCACCTCGCTTTCTGGTTCCGCACCAAGGTCCTCAAGCAGAAGGTTAAACCGAAGAGGCTCCCCTATGAAGGCGGTTCTCCAGTTCAGTTGGAAGCCTACGAGTTCCAGATTGACGAGTCGACCAAGATCGCGCGCACCGTGAGAGCGCGCGACCAGGCGACGCTCGGTTACAACTACCTCCGCGAACTGCTCTACCATGCGCTTCACGCGCGCGCCAACGACGTCGTCATTGAGTTTGGCGTTGAGGAGACGCGTTTCCAGTATCAGATCGACGGCGTTTACCATGTTATTTTCGACGCCTTCAAAAAGCCGTGGCTTCGGGAAGAGGCGGACGAAGTCGCCGTGGCCGCGAAGTATCTGATCGGCGGCGACCCCAAGAATCGTTCCGGCCGTCAGTCGGGCACGTTCCTTGTTTTGTACGACAAAAACAAAAAGGGCAAGCCGCTGAAGTGCGAGGCGCGGCTTGAGACCGCAGGGACGCCCAAGGGCGAAATCTTCAAGATCACGTTTGTCTTTGACACGGCGCGCTTTAAAACGCTCGCGGAGCTGGGAACCGACGAAAATCGTCAGAGTCAGATGCGACGCCTTATTAATGTGGACAAGGGCCTCGTGCTCCTGGCGACCGCGCCCCATCAGGGACTGAAAACGCTTACGACCGTTATTTTCAATTCCGCCGACCGTTTTACGCGCGACTTCTCGGGCGTAGAAGACGTGCAGAATCCGGGCGAAGAAATTGAGAATATTACGATCACCAAGTACGATTCCGCCAAGGGCGAAACGCCGATGACGGTCCTGCCTGACGTGTTCTTCAAGGAACCGAAGGTCCTGCTTATCCGCGACATGGTCAATCTTGAGTCCTGGAAGCTCTGTTGCGAAGAAGTCAATAACGATCGTCTCATCATTACGACGGTTCGCGGCGACGACGCCGTTTCCACGATCATCAACGTTCTCAAGTTTGGCGTTGACGCGGAGCTCCTCGCCAATACGCTCACCGCCGTCATAACCCAGCGTCTTGTGCGTCGTCTCTGCGAAGACTGCAAGGAAGAGGTTGAGGTCAACGACAAACGAATCGTTCAGGCGTTTGGGCTCGATCCGAAGAGACCCAAGTGGTTTGTCAAGCATATCCATGAACCGGTTCCCGAAGGCCAGCGCGACTACTACGTTCCCTGTCCGGAGTGCCGCGATATTGGTTATAAAGGACGCGTCGCCGTTTTCGATATTCTCGAAATCAACGACGAAATGCGCCAGATCATCGCCGCCGACGCCGACCTGGCCGCTAAGGACGCCGCGCTTCGTAAAAAGGCGGTCGAAAGCGGTCAGGAAGGATACTGGATCGACGGCAAGCGCCTTATCCACGAAGGAATTACTTCCTACGACGAAATGCGTCGCGTTATGACGCCCGCAAAGCGCTGACCGGCGCTTGCGATCGGCGCGATCTGATTCTGAATCGTCAACGTTTTTAACGGGATTTTGATATGATAGGTTTCTGGGTTGTTATTGGACTTCTTGCGATCGGCGCGTTGGCGTTCTGGCACAACATGAAGGTCTGGACGGTCGCCCTTGTCGGTTTCAATCTGATGTTTGCGACGCTCCTCTCGATCGGTCTTTTCGAGATGGTCGCGAATTTGCTCGACGGCGTCGCGTCCATTATGTCGTACTATTCCGACATGCTATGCTTTTTGCTGATTTTCGTCCTTTCGTTTGCAATTCTCATGCTTTGCACGAGAATGATCTCGAAGGTGAACCTGTACTTTGAGCCTCAGACGGACACGATCGCCAAGTGGATCGTTTCGATCGTCGTGATCGTCGGATTCGCCGGCACCGCGGGCTTCGTTTTCTACGAAACGATGCCTGAAAAGCCGCGCACCGTCTCCGTTCTCCCGACGATGTATGTGGTTGATTTTGCCTCGAAAGGCTCGCTCAAGCCGCTTATTGGTTCAACGACCTTCGATACCAAAGATTTCGTTCAGCGCCAGTACCGGCGCAACGCCGGCGTATACTACAGGACGATGAAGGACGGAACCTGGAAGTTTGACGGCGATTCTCCGAACGCCAATTGACGTTTGTAAGCGCGCTTGCGTCTCTGCGATACCATACCCGACCTGCTTTATTTCGGAGTTACGTCATGGCTAAGAAACCGTTGCCGCTCGAGAAGACTTCCGCGTCCCTGTTCGATAACATTGGGCAGGATAAAGGGACCCCGCTCCTTAATGACGACCAAACGCTCGCGTCTTCTGGAAAGAAGAACGTTTCCGTCTGGGCGATCGTCTCGTTCGTTTTGGGAATACTGGGATTCTTTTCACTTGTTCATTTAGGATTTCTCGTTTGTTCGGCGATCGCGCTTTTCTCTGCGATTGTCGCTTTCGTGACGATTGCGCGTTCGGGAGGCGAACTCGAGGGTAAAAAGTTTGCCGCGTTCGGACTCGCGCTTGCGATTGCGTCCGCAATCGCCGGACAGTACAGCGCGTATGTCTACGAGCGCGACTTCAATCGTCAGGCGGACGAGTTCATCAGGCTCTGGTTTGAAGACGTTAAGTCGGACAATATCGCGCTGGCTTACCAGACGACCGAGCCTTATTGGCAACGCGCCGCGTTTGTGACTCATGACGACGTCCTCAGCTTTTGGAGACGCAGACTTGTGGGCGAGGAAGAAGAGCATTTTGCAACGCACTCTTACCTCAGCAACCCCACGCTCCTGACAATTAATTATCTGGGCGATCGCGCGAAGCTTTCGTATTACGGAACCTTCTACACGATTCTGACCAATAGCACGGAACAAACGGAACGCGTGTACGCTGTTACCGTCGAGCCGGAAGAACCCGGTGGGAAGACCCAGACGTTCTTCCTGGGGTTTGTCGTCGAGCGCATTATGCGCAAGACGCCCGAAGGACAAACTCTTATCGGCTGGATGATGCACGCGTCCGATCTGATTCCGCTCGAGGTAGATTCCGCAGGTCGTCCAGTTCGTCCTAAATGACGTCTCTT
>CACYBR010000032.1 GCA_902772705.1 uncultured Planctomycetota bacterium | reverse complement strand
GCCGATTTTGTAAAGAAAGGCCGTTCCATTTGCGTGGAACGGCCTTTTATTTCCTTAGCAGACCGATCGTCTTATAAATCAACGGTTTAAAAAGCGCCAAAGTTTTTCAGGATCGGAGAAATCCGGAATAACGGCGTCCGCGCCCGCCTCAAGCAGGAAGCCGCGTTTGTGTTCGTTGACTCCAACGCGTTCAGCCTCGTTCGTCGCAAGCCCAACAGCGTATCCGCCAACCTTTTTGATCGCCTTGATATCGAAACCTCCGTCGCCAAAACCGACCAGATCCTGACCCGTCCATCCATTTTTCACAAGCAGGTTCCTGATGACGTCGTCCTTTTCGCAGGCCATGCCGTCTTCACGTGCGCCAAAAACGCCCTGATCAAAAAAACGGGTCAACCCAAGTTTCTCACACTCGGTCTTCAATCGAGTTTCGTCTGTGCCGCTCGCCAGACACAGAGCGACGCCGTTGTCCTTAAGAATCGTCAGAAACTGAAGGACTCCTGGAGTCACGACGTCTTCGACGGTTTTCGAAATTCCAAGTCCGTCTAATTTCGATTCAACCAGTCTGTCAAGTTCAACGTCATATTGCTGTTTGTAGTCGATTGGCTTGAGAGGCGTTCCACCGCGTTTAGAAACTTCCTCAGCAAGACGTTCTCCCAGCGCGATCATGGGACGCCCAGTTTCTCTTTCGATATAAGCCCGAACAATTGGTTCAACCTCCTCCTTCGAAACGCCGGGAATCATCGCAAGCGTTTCACAGGCGCAACGTGTGACAGAGTCCTGCCAACCACAACGCAAGGCGGCGACGGTGCCGTCAAAATCAAAGAACGCCGCCTTAAAACGACGACTGCTTTCAGGATACTTTAAGATTTCAATGTCAAAAACCTTCGGAAGGGTTTGTTGCATGAGCGAGACAATATCGTGCTCGTAAAGCATATGCATATCTTCGAGCTGTTCCATTGAATTGGTCGGAGCGATGAGAATTTCGTCGCAGTAATTCTTCATCTTACCTCCGTCACGACCGCCAAACCCAATCGTTTTCAGCCCCATTTCACGGGCAGTTTGAAGTCCTTTGACAATATTCGGGGAATTGCCGCTGCCACTGAAGACGATCAGGAGATCGCCAGGTTCGGCATACGTTCGAAGTTGGATTGAATAAATATCTTCATAGGCAAAGTCGTTGGCAAGACAGGTAACGATCGGGGAGCTGTCGTTGAGGCAGACAGCCCGGAATCCCTCGCGACCAAAGACGCGCGCGCCCTTCATCAGGTCGTTACACATATGAGAAGCCGTTGCGGCGCTTCCGCCGTTTCCCGCTGTGTAGATGCGTTTGCCGTTCTTTTTCGTCTCAAGAATTAGTCCGGCTATTCTGGCTAACGTGTCAAAATCTGTACGCATCAGATTTTCAGCCACTTGACCGGCATAATTACGCAGGAAAGAAGCTGCCTCGCTTTGATTATAATTCATCGGATGATTCCTGTTTTCCCTCTCAAGAGGAGACGCCGACGATTGGCGTTTCGTTCTCTGTTCATGGCAATTAAAGATGAAGAACGAGATTGACGGCAAAAAACGCGTCAAAAACGTTCCGGTAAACCCAAGCCATTATATTCCAAACCTCACTTTCGGCAAAGCCTGGGCGTTTTCAGGACAAACAAGAAAAATATTGCCTTCAACTATTTGAAAAAGCGGTCTGAACGTTGTATACTGTCGCTTGTCGTTCTGGAAGGTTCGAAGAATGAATAAGCGGCTAAACGCCCGTCATTGCTTCGTGCGATCCGTTTCGACTGGAATTCAGGATTCGTGCTTAGGTGAAGTAATTATTTTATAGCCAAAGCGATTGACGTGACTTTAACCGCAAAAAGGAGCTTCGTTATGGAAAATATGCCCGTTGGAGTTTTTGCCAGCATCGACGCTGGTCTTGGCGTCAAGTTGGAGGTCGTTCGCGATCTTGGAATTAAAACTATTCAACTTCATACTCCCGCGAAAGCGTCTCGTACCCCTGAAAACGCAAAAGCTTTTCTGGAAAAACTGAACAATTATGGCATTACGACGACGGTCGTCTTCCTTGGTTTTGAAGGCGAATCTTATGCAACGATAGCGAAAGCGGCAGAGACAGTCGGTTTCGTTCCCGCCGCCACTCGCGAAGCTCGTCTTCAAGAAGCTCGTGAAATTGCCGACTTTGCCAAGCTTCTGGGAGTCGAGGCTATCGGTTCTCACATTGGTTTCGTCCCCCACGACGTCAACTCCGACGATTATAAAGGCATGGTCGCCGCGATTCAGAGTTTCTGCGATTACCTGAAAGCGAACGGTCAGCGTCTGCACCTCGAAACTGGGCAGGAAAAAGCGGAAAACCTTCTCGAGTTCCTCAAAACGGTTGATCGGGACAACATTTTCATCAACTTCGACCCGGCCAACCTCATTCTGTACGGAATGGGAAGTCCAATAGAATCCCTTAAAAAGGTCGCGCAATACGTCCGTTCCTGCCACTGCAAAGACGCTCTTGCCACTACTGGCAAACCGGGAGTCGATTGGGGTACGGAGGTGCCTTTCGGTCAGGGACAGGTCGACGCCAAGCTGTTCATTCAGACGCTCAAAGATATCGGTTATACCGGCCCTCTGACCATTGAACGTGAGATTCCAGAAGAACCCGAACGTCAAAAGGCTGAAATCGGTCAGGCTCTCGAACTCATTGAGTCGATTAAAGCCGATCTGAAATGATGGACGTCGTTTTTAAAGGATCGACTTTTCTTTCAAGTTAAAAATATTACTTCCCGTCGCAGGAATTGACGACGTTCGCTTTCCTGCGGCGGGAATCTTTCGCTAAACCGAGCGATTCTCAATCGATTTGTAACTCTTTAGGTCGCAATTATATGCCGTCGTTTACAAAAACCTTCAAGCACGATCTTGGAAAAGAAGAAGCGGTTCGTCGGATTCGGGAACGTATCTCAACCGAAAAAATCAACAAGGCCGCTGTGGCAAATGTTACAAGAGAGGTTTGGTCCGATCCTTATCACCTCGATTTTTCGATGACGGTCTTCAAGTATCGTATCGACGGCGCTCTCAAGATCGACGATGAATTGGTCACGCTCGATCTCACGCTTCCTATGGGAGCGGCTGTTTTCAAGGAATTGATCGATTACCAGATTTCTCAGCAAATGGACGTCATGCTGAAGTGATTCCATTGCTTTGTGCGAAACGGAATCACTTCGACGAATAAGCCTGCGTTTCATTGTTGTTCTGGAATTGTTTACAAAAGAGGCGGCCTGTAAAAAGACGCCGCCTCTTCTCTTGTTCTGTTTGTCGACGGTCAAACTACCGTCTAAGTAATCCAGAAGGACTTGAATAGGAAGAGTTTTGCGACGGTCTGTAGTAAACAGACGGCGTTGAGGAAGAAGTAATCCCGGCGTTACTGGCGCTGCCCGCGCCGTTGGCAAGAAGGCTTTCACCCGATCGCCAAACTGTTCCATTAGACGTCGTCAGGGTCGCAGGAACGTTATTCTGTTCGACAGATTTGGGGCGTTCGTGCGTCGTGCTTTGCCAATCTCTACTTTTATTGTTTTCCATGCTCCTCATATCTCTCGGGGAGAACGGCTGAATAATCCCCTGAAGAAATCGCCCCTGTCTGGAATCGTCACTCTGACCGCGTGCGACAGTCTCTTCGTTAGAAGAGTCCGTCTTAGGACGTCCCCAGTTCTTCATTCCATTTCCCCATCCCCCAGAGGAAACAGCCGTATTCCGGGCAACTAAAGTTTCTTGCTGGCCGGAGAACTCCAGTTCAGGAAGTTTTCGCGTTTCTGGCAGAATATCAGGCTGATTTGCGAGGTCCCATGCGCGAACCCATTCAAGCCATTCTATCTGCAACGCGCCAAGCGAATCACATTGGTAAAATTTTCTCAAAGCGCCGTTCCAGTCGTCGGTTTCATTTCCCTCCTTGGCAAATCTTGCCAAACGACGATGACCGCCAATCATAATGAGATATTCGCAAATCGAAAACGATTGCGAGTAGAACGGAGTTAAATCTTTGGGGTATTCCTTCATAGAAACCATGTCGTTGAAAGCGATTCCGCGCTTTGTATGCAGGAAAGTGGCGAGCATCGTTCGATAATGCGAACGCTCAACCTTTGCCTCGACTGCAGTTGCCATTCCTTCGTCAAGCCAACGCGGCACGGGAGCGCGAAGGTATGTGGCAATGATGGTATGCGTTACTTCATGGGGAAGGACGGAATCAAGGATGCGTTCATTGCTTCCCTGCACGCGCATCTTCCAGTCATAAACCTCTCCGTTTGCAAATGAAAAAACCGTTTCGCCGCCTGCGGCAAGATCGGCGCCTGTCTTAACTTTAATAACACAGGGATTAGACCATCTTGGCAGAGTCTCGCCCAACCACAATACCGCGAGTTCAGAACGGTATTGTTCCGCCGCGTCGCCAACCTGACGGGCAAAGTTTGAATCGCCAGCTTGAACGATGAAATTATCGGTTTTGTATGTTGCGGCCCCAACCTGCGAATATGACGCGATAAACGCAATTGCCAACGTCACGAACACAGATTTCATGAAGAGAGTTGAGCGCAATGATCGTAGGCCATTAACACATGATAAAACATGAGTTATAAGGCAAGAAAAACGGACGGACGAAAAGACATAGGCTTTTCTCGCCCCCTGGGAAAGAAGAACTTGAGCGTCCATGCTCACTGAATGCCTCCGTGCTGTTTCCTCGCGGTCAACGAATCATTTATAAATCATGATCGCCGACAACTCCGAGTTGTCGCGCTTCTGGATATTGGAGCGGACAACTCTTCATCAACAAGACAGCTGGAGCTTAATGAATTAATTCACAATTCAAAAGAGCGTTTTCAACGCCTGAAGCATTAAAACGTCAGAAATGGGTATTCAAAGGCGCCAAAAAGTTTCAATGATATTTTGAAAGCTCAGCGTTTTATTTTTTCTCGACAGTCGAGACTTTTAGAAGGACCTTTCCCCTGGCCGTAACGAACGGTCTATCTATAAGCCGGAATTCGCAGTCAAGATTGAGCCTCTCGAAATCAAACGCCTTTCTTAATTCTTCAATTGTTGTGTTATGTCGAGGCGTAACCCAGAAGATAGCCGAGCCGGGAGCCCTTTGTTCAACCTGAATACACCGAGCAAGAGCCCACGTCGATTCTTTACAGGAGAGGTTCAGATGTGTAATAGAAAACCTTTCGCCACTTTTATCCGTGATAAAATCGCCCAAACGTCCCTCCTCAATTTCAAAAGCACGAAGAATACCGTCTTTTGTTTCGATGGGACGCACGCCGTCGTTCACCTGATAGCGAATCAGGGGCGACGCAAAATTCCAATAAGACGTGCCAACAAGCGACACAAATCCATCTGACTGTTTGACGGCTTCACAGAAGCCATAAGACTGCATGGTTTCATAAACCCATGGACGCGTCTTCTCCCATGCAAGGATAGCGCGCTCGCTATGTCCATACCAGGAAACCGTCGGGCAGTTCAATGTTCGCTCAATCGTGTTTCGGAAAACGGGCAACGGAAATTCGGACGCAAGAAAGGCTCCCTTAAGCGACTGTCTAAGCTCTTCCAGAATCTCGGGAGATTTCTCTTCACAAAAGGCGAGGAACTCCGATATTGAGCTTGGATACCCCCTGAAATATTGAACGCGTCTTCTGGACTCAGGCAACAATCTAAAAGCGTCAATAATCGTTTCACGTGGATGATGCACATTGAGAACTAACGAATGTCGTAGCGCGTCGTAATAAACCGGAGGACGCTTGTCGTCAAGCGCAACAGTCAGAAGGAGATTGCTTTGACGATACCCTAATTTAGACCAAATATGATGCATGTGCGCCCATTCGTTGCCAATTTGGAGCGCGTCAGAATAAAACTTGAAAGGCTCGCCCGTAGAGCCGCCAGTATAGGTAAGCGTCCGTCCGCGACGTTTACAAGAACGACTTTCAATATCCACATTTTGCAGAAGTTCTTTGGTGACAATCGGAATTGTTGACAAGTCGTCAAACGAATGGAGCGACTCAGGGGTAAAACCGCACTCTGAGTAATAATGTGAATAGAAAGGCACGTTTTTTACGGCATGACGAACAATCCGCACAACATTTTCAAAGATATATTTTCTCTGTTCGTCAGGAAGGGCTTTTTCGTCGAACCACCGTCGATTCTCTCGCGCGCGTCGATATGATTCTGCAAAGCATGGACGCGTCGAATACGGAATTCTGGCAAGAACCTCGCCTACTCCGCGTGGAATGTTACAAGCGTGTTGTTTTAGAAGACTGATTAACGAAGTCATGATATGATAGACGTTGTTATGTAGCGCTTATTATTATTTCTGAAAAAATTGAAACAACGTGGTCTTTTAGCTCAAAAGGGCGCCGTTATAAATTGAATTTAAAAGCTCGATATTTCTTTCTGGAGTATACAGTTCCTCGTATAGCCGTCGCGCCCCCACCCCTAATTGTCGCCTCAAGTCCGGGTCCCGATGTAATTCATTGACAATAGTAATAAAGCCTTCTCTGTCGCCGGGTTGAAAAAGAAATCCAGAAACGCCGTCTTTAACAACCTCACGCCGAGGCCCCAAATCCGTCGCAAGAATCGGCGTGCCGACAGCGCAGGACTCAAGCAACGTCATGGGCAATCCCTCGTACCAAACGGAAGGAAAAATCAAAAACTCAGCCTGACGCATTAGCTCGATTGTTTCCTGATGAGATTTTTCTCCAGCGAAGGACACGTTTTCAGGGGCGTTGGCTCTGGCCCAGGCTCTTTCTGGACCATCGCCGACGACAGTCAAGAGGAACTCGACGTCACGCCACGCGTCAATGAGAAACCGAACGCCCTTTTCCGAGGAGAGCCGCCCAACGAATATGGCGCCTTTCTTTTTCTCGTTGGCGTCAATCCTTACGACGGAGGGCGTCGGCTCAAAAACAAAGTTGGGTTTAACGACAATCTTGCTCGCAGGAAGACCGCCCTCAATAAACTTTTGTCTGGCAAACTCTGTGAGTGCGATAAACACGTCGACATTATGCAACAAGGGACGACGCGTTTCCACATAGCAGGCATACTGGAGTAAACGAGACGAGACGTTTGAGGCGCATTTCGATCGCCAAAGAGACCGAATCGGATTACGCTTCAAACACTCTTCGCATGTCATGTCTCCACGTCTGAGTTGTCCTCCAGGACAGATCAGACGATAGTTATGCAGCGTGAGGACTGTTTTCACTCCACAGTCTTTCGCAGCCTGGCAGATCGCGGGAGTAATGACGTATTTGTAGTTATGAAGGTGGAGAATCTTTGGCTTAAAACGTTTAAAAACCTCTAACGATTCATTATAAATCGCTCGGGAAAATCCCAGACACAGAGGGGTCGTTATTTTTTTTAGGGGACGATAGCTTTTAATTTCGTCGTTTTCATGTTCGATCGTCAGGACCTCGTGTCCAAAACGTCTCAGAAGGTTCACCTCCTGATGAAAGACGACGGTTTCCCCTCCCGTCGCTCTACTACCATAATAATTGTGAGCAACAACAATTCGCACTGCTAGGCGCCTGACCGAGATTAAAGGTTGAAATATGTCGGATTCGAAAATGACAAATAAACTAACGTACTGAACTCTATTTCCAAAAGTTTTCCTGTGCCCCTCCTTGTCCAAAGAACTGATCCAAATATTTGATTCGCTCTTGAAAAGAACCAGACGTTTCAGAAGCGTCTTTTTTAAAATTAGACGCTTCGTTTCTTACTGAATTGTCACCGGGAACAACATCTTCTGTTACCGTCTCCTCTCCGGTCTCCAAAACGCCCTGTTCCGATTCAGTCTGGAAGCTCTCGCCGTCTGTCCATTCTTCGTCTACCGTCTCCCAACGCTCACGTCTCTCTCCATAGCCGTTCGGCAAGTATTCCGGTCCTGATCTTACCAACGCCTCAGGTAAAAAATTTCCCGTTCCCCAACCTTCCTGAGAAGGAAAGAATCCGAAACCGCCATCGGCATAAGGTCTCGCTTGCAACATCGCGCGTCTCCGCCCCATTTCATACCAATATCGACACAGGGTAAAAAGCATGAAGAACGTGTACGTTCCCTGAAACAATCCCGTAAAAAGCCCCGCGATAATAATGAAGACTCCAGACGAACGAATGCATAAATACTCAGGAGAACCGGAAGGAAGATCGTGATTCATCGTCAGAATTTTCAAGACGATCCAGAGGTAAAAAGCGCCTCCCACTAGCCCATAGACCGTGAGGAAATCAAAAAAGTCGCTGTGAGCGCCAATAAAGGCGCCGCACGCCTGATACATAATAAGTTTGGTCTGATGGTATCCCTTGCCAAAAAGCAACGTCGACATCGAGTCGGGCTCAATGATATTTTTCACAGCCGCGCGAACCAGTTTTACTCGACCGCTACCACCGTCGTCCTGTATGTTTTGCCAGCGTAGGAGAAAAGAATCTCCAGCGCTCGACGAAAGAAACGCTCCTATTAGTATCGCAATAATGGCCAGAAGGAAAACGGCCTTAATCTTCTTATTCCGAAAAAGCCAAAAGCCGTCGAGCAGAACCACAATCGTAAGGCTTAATTGTGTCGCTCGATTGTAACTGAACAGAATAACCAGAAACCCAACGAAAATCGAAAGAGAGAAAAACCATCGCGATCGCAGGCTGGTCATCAACCAATAGGAAGCGAGGAAAATTCCGAGAGTTACAAACGAAACGATCATTTTACCGGAGACATACGCGCCTCCGGTTGTCGCATACACCTCTTTGTAGATCGAACCGACATTTTGGGTTTTAAAAGCCCATATGGCCAACAATCCCTGAAAAAACGTTCCAAGCAAAAAAGAAAAAGACAGTTTCTCGAGTTGCCTGATTCCAAAGCTCCCTCTGACAACAATGGCGGCGAACAAAAACCACATAATAAATCTGGCGGCATAGGTAATTTCTACGAACCGTTCGTCTTCAGCAAAAAACGTTGCAAGATACAGAGCCGCACAACCAAAGTAAATCGATCCAACGATCCATACGTCAACGCTCTCTCGAACAGAAGATTTGCCAAATTTACCAACATAAAGACACGCAACCAGAGTCAAAAACTGCAACGCCTGAACTGGAGTCGAACCGACGCCGCCCGTTCCTGATTCGTTCATGAGAAAATGTGCAAGAAGGGGATAGAGAACGGCATACAAACACAAATAGTCTACTGCCAGCTTATGTAACGAAAAACTTTCTCTGTCCACTTTTCCATCACAACGATTAAATGTGAATCAACAATCGGTCGAGACTGCGCGCGACTTACGACCAACGCTAGAATATATAGCTTTTGGCGAAATCGTTCAACATGTCCAAAGGAACATGTAAATAAAAGCAGGTTGACGCAAGAAACAACGTCAGGATTCAGTCCTTACCGCCAGAGGTTTCCAGTATTTTCCCCAATCTTCAGCAAGCGTTGTTGTTGAATAGAGACGAGCTAATTCGATAGACGTCTGACCAGCTTCCGGATTCTTGCTCAATTCAAACGCATCACAGACGCATTTCGCGTATTCGTCCGGATCTCGACGCCAAACAATTCGCCCGTTAACGCCGTCCCGGATCATATCCTGCGATCCGCTCACGGAAGTCGAGACGCAAACCTTGCCGCATCCAAGAGCCTCTGTCATCGCGACAGACCATCCCTCTCGGTATGACGCGCAAATATAAAGGTCAGAAGCGACCAGACGCTTATAGACTTCGCTCGCTGGAAGGAAACCTTCAATCCGGACGTTCCGCGAGAGGCCACGTTCATTGGCATATGTTTCAAGCGCGGAACGGTCCTCGCCGTCGCCCACGAAAACAAGCATGATTTCAGGATATATTCTTTTAAGAATCGAAAGCGCGTCAATTGCCAGTTTCCAGCCTTTGACCCAACACAACCGTCCAACCGAAACTAGAATAGGTCGATTTGAAGTCAAACCAAGAGCTTCCCTGTGAAACTGAGTGGAACCCGGATAAAAAAGGTCCTTATCGAAGCGAGTCGGAAAAAAAACAACGGACGCTGAACCGAGAAGTTTTCGATTCTCTTCTTCAAAGGCCGCAATCGCTTCACGATCAGCAGAAGCCAGAAGAGTCTCTGGTTTGAGTTGAAGCAGGTTTTTCATCATATTCTGATGAAACCATCCGGCAAGAAATCTTAAAAAAACGTAACGAGAAACCCCAACCGGATTATTGAGTCCGGCAAATCGGTAGCAAAAAGAATCCCACTCGTATTTTTTCAGGAGGCCCAGAACCTCAGGCGAATCACAAAAAAGATTGCGGGTAGAAATCTGACGAATTGCCGGCAGGTATTTCCGTATCAAACCACGAAAAACGATTCTTCTGGGAATGAGCGGGCGTCGACTTTTATTTTTCGGGGCGTAGGAACCAACATTAAAGCGCCAGATACGCACGCCCTTCCACTCGTCGAGAAACCACCGTCCAACCGGTTTTTCATTCCTTTCATCAGGGGCGACGAGAGCAAAACGAGAACCAAACGCGTTAAGGGCCTGAATCGCAAAGGCCGTCTGGCCGCCTCGTGGGGCGCTATATGGATCGCCCGGACAAATGTAAATGGCGTCTGGTTGAGGATTACACATCATGCTACTTCTGCGTCGAT
>CACYBR010000031.1 GCA_902772705.1 uncultured Planctomycetota bacterium | reverse complement strand
GACGTTATGGTCAGCGATATGATGACCTTTGACGCTGACGCATGTAAGTTCGTTGGCGTTGACGCGGATAAGGCTAACTCCTTCCTCAAGCGCGAATATCGCAACGAAGAATTCACTGTCCCGGAAATCGAGATCTGACCGTTTATCTATCAGTTTTGAGACGGCAAAAGCGCCCGTGAGGCATTGCTTCACGGGCGCTTTCTTATAATAAGGCGCGTGTCGTTAACCTTTCCAGCCTGAGCAACGTTTCGATATTGCGTGACTCATCAAGGTTAACGTTGAAAAGTAGATTACTCCTCGACAGTCGGAAAAGCTGAGATTCTCAAGCGAGCAGCGCCCATTGGAATGAGTTCAAGCTCCTGAAGAGGCGCGTCGGTAACAGCGGGACTGAAGGGGACCGGCGCACAGAGACCATATTCGTCAATTTTCCATGACGGAATCTGTTTTCCCTTAAGTTTGATTGAATAGGGAACGGCGTCCACGGTCCATGGAAAGTTGTCTTTTGGCCAGTCGCGTTTGATCAACTCAACTTTGGAGAGGTCGATCTTAGCGGGATCGACCAACCCAAAGTTCCAGTCAGAAGCCGGCAGAATGTCATAAGACGGCCAATCCTCTTGTTTGGCTGATTCTTGCCAACCAGAGTCTCCCATGGCATTCTTGCGTCCGTCGGTAACGACGTAATTTTCCTTAATTTTGAGAGAGTATGTCAACGGTCCGTAGTCAATGCTAACGCACCCTTTGTTTTGATCCCACTTGCGGAAGGTCGCCTTGGAAGGGAAGGTCGCGACAACTTCGTCGCCGTTCTTCCATTCACGTTCAATGCGGATCCACTTTTGGGGTTGCGGTTTGGCGGCGGGGTCGAAAGCGACGTTTTGACCGTTTAGCGTCATTGCAACTTCGCCGCTCCACTTGGGAACTCGAACGTAAAGCGGGAAAAACGCCTTGTCTGTTCCCTGTGGAAGAGCGACGGTCAGGCGGACATTGTCGTCAAACGGATAGTTGGTGGTCTCGACGATAGAAACGTCGACTCCGTCGCCAGGACCAACTTTTGCATTGACCTTTGACGCGCCGTAAAGCGTCGCGGCAAGACCTCCGTCAGGCGTCGCTGTCCAGAGGTTTTCAATGTAATAGGGCCAGCCGTGGGTGTGATTGTGCTGACAGCAACGGCTACTAAACGGATTCATTGCCATGAAGGGACCGGCGTTGTCGATGCCAGGGCTATGATTGATGGAATCAGAGACAGGTTGGTTCGGGCATGTAATATAACGCAAGGCTTTAAAGTCAGGCATAACAGCCGCAGGCGCGGTGTTGAATGCGACGTCTTCAGCATGGTCAGCCCATGAGAGGTCGCCGGTAATGCGGAAGAGAATCATGTCGCTGGTCATCTGTTCGAAAATACCGCACGTTTCAACGCCCTGGCGCGGGTCAATATAGCCAACGCGAGAGTTTTCGTCTCCGCCCCACATGCCGCCGGGAACCTGACCATAGCAAGCACGGATAAGCCAGAAGTTGTTGTAAGTCGCAAACTTGTCGGCGTCGTTTCTGGATAACATCCACCAGATCGCGGGTTGACGAAAGCACTGTGCGATATTTACGTTATGCCAGTTCGGAAGGGAAGATTCCATTTTCCAGTTGGCGGTGTTCGCATTGATCTTCTTCGCGACGGCAAGTAGCGAATCATTACCGGTAATATTGTAGAGCCAGAAGCAACTATAAAGCAAATCGCCTGCGCGACTGTTTTCCCAGTAGGTCTTGAGGAACTTTTTCTCAGGGTACATGGCGATCCAGTCGAAATATTTCGACATGAAAGTAATCACGCGTTCGTCGCCTGTGTTCTCGTAGTAGGACTGCATCAGGAAGAGAACGAGCATGTTCGGCCACAGATCGCATCCCTTCTCCTGATCCGGATCCGCTGGACCAAAATATCCGTCGTCGCGTTGGCTGTCAAAGATCGCTTCAATCCAGGTTTGAGCCTCGGCGATCATGTCTTTATCTTCAAGCAGATAGGCAAGGTCAACATAGCCGCGAAGCCAGTAGGGGAGCTCTTCCCACCCATACTTTCCGCCTTTGTTGAGCCAGGCATTATCCTTTTTTTCAAGCCATTTGCTCAGTTCTCCGAGCTTACCGGACAGTCCGTCGCGTTGGAGCTCAAGGTAACGACCAAGCCATCCGTTTGCTTTCACAGAGCCAAGTGGTAACTTTAGGAAAGGAGAGGGCTCCAGAGGCGCGCGATTGGCAAGGTAATGCGCGTTGTTAGCAGATGTGGAGGGGCGGTCGACGCAGGCGACGCTATCGTCTCCGAACGCAACAACGGCGGAAAGGAGGATTGCGCCGACAATAGAGGAAATTGTAAAAGCTTTCATTATGTTGAGATTCATAAAAAAGGAAAAAGGAAGCGAAACTCAGAGAGGGTATGAGATCGCATGTGAAAACGACTTTCGACTGGAAGGACGCATAGAAACACTCAACGTCCGTTGTTATTAACACGTTCGAGGAACCGTTCGAACGCCTTCTTATACTGCTCCCCGTTTTGGTGTCCAAGGCCTGTTTCATGAAGAATCGTTTTGTTCTTCGAAGGAATCACGTTGAACGCAGCATAGACGGAACTGGGGCTACAAACGCCGTCGATGAAACCGACGGTGACGTCGATCGTCGCCTTGTCTATATTACGGGCAAAATTAACGCCGTCGAGATAACGGGAAGCTTCGAGAACTTTTTGATCGCCATGGTAGAAATCGACGATTCGCGGCCAACCAGCGGAACGTCCCTTTTCGATTCCGCCATGATCACAGAGAGCCGGAACAGAGGAAAGGATAGCGCAGAAGTGGCTGTTCAGGCCGCCAAGAATGAGCGCCGACGCGCCGCCTTGACTCGTGCCGTAGTACCCCATGCGGTTCGTATCGGTATAATCCTGCTCGGCAAGCCAATCGACAGCGCGATCGATTCCGAGATACGCGGCGCGGAAGAAGTATTTATCGCGGTCGGCGCCGTCGTAATAACAGTATCTCATTCCGAGGTCGTTGTTATATTTGTCGTAAGCTGCTTGACGTTCTTTGCCGTCGAGCGGGACTTCGTACGGGAAGACGTTCATATTGAGAACAACAAAACCGCGCTGCGCAAGCCACTTTTCCGGGCCTACGCCAGGACCGGCGCCGGGAACGTTGACGATTGTTGGATAGGGAGCTTCACCCTTCTTGGGAACGCACAGATAGCCATATACACGGCGGTCGTTTACGGTAGCAAAATTGACGGAGAAGACGTCAACTTCGTCGTCGCAGAGAGAATCGATTTTCGTCTGCTTGAGGTCAAGAGGCAACGCGCGCACTTCGGCTTTACCCTTGTTCCAGAATTCGTCGAAATCGTCCGGTTTGGGAAGGCCTGGCTCAATCTTTTCAGGGTCAAACGCCGCGCCTGCAAGCGCCGACTTGGAAGTCTTTTCGTCGACAGACTTACATGTTGCGAGGATCTGAAGGAAGCCAGGAAAATCGATTGAACCTTTAACCGTAACCGGATTGCCTTGGGCCAGATCGAAAGAGAGCGGTTCGGCAACTTGATCGCGTCCGTCATTAGTAAAAGCGACAGTGAGAGAACCAGATTTGACCAGTCCTTCCTTATTCACAACGCTAATCGTGACAGTCGCTTCTTCGCCAACAGAGTAGCATTGAGACTCTCGATCGAACTTGAAGGTTACATTTTCAACAGCGTCGTTCTGCGCGAAAGCGGTAGCGGCGAGGAGCGTCGTCAGCATAAAAACCGCCGCCAGCCTGACAAAACTTTTTTTCATAGAAGACCTCTAAGCATACAAAGTTGGTAGTTATAGAAACAAACAACATACAACTGGGATCTCGTGGTCAGTTATTACGACGAGCCCCTGTGTCTGGATCGTAGCTGAAGGAAACCGTCTGAGCAGTTCCATCGGCATATGACGCTTTGGAGAAAAAAACGCCATTGGCGACGTCGTCGTTCGCTTTGACGTCACAAAGAATAGTCCATGCGTCAGACTCCCCTGATTTCGGACGTACGCAGACTTCAACGGAATCGGAGGCGCCTGTTATGCCTGCGCGAATAAGGTAAACCTTGTCGTCTTCGGGTCGGCTGATAATAAGACCGGTTCCGTCGTTGAGAATCGTCGTTTCGAAAATCAAACGGTCCGTTTTATCCCGATACGGAGTCGTAACGCCACGACCGTCAAATCGTTCGACGTCTTTGTGAAGGCTCCAAAAGGCGTTGTTGATGATACGACCCTGGGGATCAATATGATAATGGCCGACTTGAGCGGCAGCCCAACCATCCCAGGCAAGCATGATATGGAAGTGGACAGGATAATCGCGGTGACCGTTTGGAAAGTGCGTTTCAACGCCATAGAGGTTGATATGATCCACGAAATCCGGCTTGGAAACGTCAGTCCAACCGTAGGCGCGACAGACTTCCAACGTCGCGAGCAGGTAGTTGAGATGAGCGCGAAGTTCAACGTCTGGGTAGGGACCGTCGCGATAAGGACCGCAACGACGAATTTCCCAATTATGAAAGACCCCCAAATGGACGGCGCCAAACGTCATTTCGGTAAAAGATTCGGTCGGCGCTTTGGTAGAGACCGGCTTAAACTGAACGCTGTTTTCAGAAAACCGGATTTCGGCGGCTCCAAGGACTCGCTCGATTTTGACGCCGGGCCATTCGACCGTAATTACCGGCGCTGAAACGTTAGAGCCGGGAGCTTCAATCGTGAGGTATAAACGACGCGCGTCCACTCCCGTAAAGGCCTCGCCGTGAACAAGCTTCCAGCCTGCGTTGGCGGCGTCGTCAGAGAAAGTAATCTTTGGTAGAAGTTCTGTTTCACCAAGTTCAGCTCGAATCAGACAAGCGCCATAGCGAGTTGTTTCGTCCCCAAAGACGGCAGAATACAACTCCGAAACATAAAGAACAAAAAATAGCGGGAGAAAGAGCGTTGCGAGTCGGCGTCTGCACGTGGAAAACATGGTAGGACTTCTCTAAAAAGTATCGGATGAAAGGGACGCTACGCTGACGTTAACATCAGCGTGGCGTCTTTTTGTCATGACGTCGCGGAAATCAAAACGACGTCAGATGCAAAACGGAAGAATACGGAGCGCGATTACTGTTCCATACGTCCCTTGTAGATCTTAACGCGCTCGATGAGATCCTTGTCCTTACTGTTGCTGAGGATGATATCAACGCCTTTGGCGGCAAGTTCGGGATTCTCCTTTCGAAGGATCGTATCGTGCACATGATCGGCAATTGCCTTGTGAGCGGCCGCAACGACTTTATCGTCTTTTTCCGACGCGCAACTAATCGCGTATTCAAGCGATTTCGCGGTACGGTTAGCCGCCAGACGGGAAAGGACAAGAGCCTTTTCATCGGGTCGTTTGGCAGAATCATACGCCTTTTGAAGCTTTTCGAGTTTCTCGTCGCGGGTAATCTCGATACCAATCTGATCGTCTGGGAGAGAGATGGTACGGATATATGCGCGTTGAAGCGCGATCCACTGAGAGTCGGCAAGCTTATCAGAAGCGAGGAGCTCTTCCATCTTGGCGGAGAACTGGCCGTCAGACCAGACATTCAGCGCGCGGAGGCCCATGGCTTTTTCCGCTTCGTTGGGAGAATCGATCAGTTTTGTTATTGCTTCTTTCGCCGCGTCGCCTCCAGTTCGTGCAACGAGGGAGAAGAGGAGGTCGTTGTATTCGGCAGGAAGCTTTCCAACCAGATTCAGAATCGGTTGGGCGTCCTTATTACAGAGTGAAGCAATCAGGTTCTCGACCGCGTCGCGATCCTTCCCACGCGGCATCTTAATGATTGAGGCGACGAAAGAAGGGACGTCTTCCGGAGTTGAGATGGAGCGTGCCTTTTGGAGTAGCAAAAGACGGTCAGGACAATTATCGGAAGTCGTCTTAGCGAAGAGACGTGGACGAACGTCGACGGCACGATTAGAAAGAATCGTTGCGAGATCGCTGAATTGTTGCGCGTCAGTTGCGTTGTCGAATGCGGCTAGAAGGGCTTCGTCAAAGCCGTCGGCGACGACAAACGACGCGAGACGAATTGTCAGATTACGATTTTCGGCAAGTTTCTGAACGAAAATGCCGACGTCCTCGGCTGTCGCAAGTTTTTCAAGGGCAAGAAACCCTGCGGCTTTGAGGTTCGCGTTGTCGGACTCAAGAGCCTTGAGAGCGTAAGGGCGATATTTCTTATTGTCACGAACTGCGAGCGCGGCAAGGGTCTCTTCCTTGGTCCAGTCGTCGAGTTCGTCATACTTCTTAAGCCATTCGTCGACCTCTTCCTCTGTCGCGTTTGACAGCTTCAAAGGAGCGACGTTTTCAACAGTTCCGTAAGGAATAACCGGGGTGTTGCGGCAGACCAGCGCGGCAGCGGCGGCTGGAATCTCAGCGTTATCCTGAAGCGCTTTCGTCGCTGCGTCGCCAGGAATCTTACCCAGACACGCAGCGGCCCCGTCGACGAGACGACGGCTAGGGCTTTTCAGGAGCGCGGCTACGGTTGGAACGTCTTTATCAGTTCCAATTACGCCAAGCTGTTCAAGGAGCCAGACCTTGGTTTCGTCAGAAACGTCCGACTTCATCGCGTCGGCAATGAACTGACAAAGATCGTTAATAGCCGCCTCGTCGTTTGCCTTCTGAGCTTCGGATATTTTAGCGCGAAATTCATCTCGCGCCTTGAACATCGGAGTTTCCGAGTGCGGATTAACCAGTTCGCCAACATAGACGCTGCCACGGCCGGTAACAACGTCTCTCTCTGCGGAAAAATCACGGGAATTAAGTCTTTCGAGCAGATCGCCAAAGTCGGCCGCCCAAAGATTTGTCGCGAACATGGACGCGACAAGGACCAAAAGGAGCGAATATTTCTTCATAGGTACAAGCCCTGTTGTTCTTAATGTTATAGGAAAACGCCATTCAATCGTGACAAGAGGTTGAATCACTCTCGGGTCGTTCACACTTCAATCTGGTAAGGCGCGCGCTGGACCTTTGATACCATTGAGGTCGCTTCACGGTCGCCCACAAATTCCATCTTTTCCTTGTCCCAAACGAGGTCGCGTTGAAGCTTGTACGCGATAATGCACATATGCCCGTAGTCGGAAACGTTTGCGCCATAGAAGACGTCCTGGAACGGTCGCGTTCGGTGGCGGACGCAGTACAGGAAATCGTCCGCAATATTGTCCGCTCCGCCGCTGTATCGACGAACGTCGACTGCATGACGCGCATGAATATCCTTCGTCTTGCCAAAGATATACTTACCTTCGGTTCCAACGATTGTAATATTGCTACCAGCGCCCGGATAATCGCCGTGATAAAAGTTGACGCCGTTTTCCATCTCGATTTTAACGCCATTAAATGGGTTTCGTTCGGTATTCGGAGCATAGATCTTCTTCGGCGCGACATGATCCATGCCGCAAGAGTAAAGCGCGCCGCCAAAGTTGTGACCGCCCCAATCGCCGAGTCCGCCCGTTCCAAACGCGGAGTTAAAACGCCACGTCATCGGCTCAATCGCTCTCTTACTGTATTCGAAATAAGGAGCCTGACCGACCCAGACGTCCCAGTCGACTTCGGGAGGACACGGCTCGGGATCGTAGGTTCTCTCAGAAGGGGCGCCGGCGCAATTTGCGTAGATTTCTTTAACCTCGCCAATAGCTCCGGACATAATGATCGGCGCCATGTATTGGCCATAATCTTCCATAACTCGCTGCGAACCGCTGGAAACAACGCGATCATACTTGCGCGCGGCGGCGACAATCTGACGACTTTCCATCAATGTGAAGGTCAACGGTTTTTCACAGTAGACGTCCTTGCCTTTTTTGCAGGCGTCAATTGTCATTCGTGTGTGCCAGTGGTCAGGCGCGGCAATGGAAACGACGTCGAGCTCCGGCATGTCGTACATTTCCTGATAATACTGGAAACCTTTGACCGGATGGCCGTCCATTTCTTTCGGAATGCGACGAGTGTCGACGTCGCAACATGCGACGAAACGAGCGCCTGGGCGCGAACCGACGTTGCTACGTCGCGTGCCCCAGCCGATCAAACCAACGTTAATTGTTTCGCTGGGGGGAAAGAACCCGTCTTTACCGAGAACCCGACCGGAAACAAGCATTGGAAGCGAACACAGCGCGGCGGACGCCTCCAGAAAGGCACGGCGAGAAACTTTTTTGGTTTTCATGTTAATGAGTCCTGATCTGTGCGTTACTGAGAAAACTGCTCGACGCAAAGCTTAAGAGCCTCAGACGACGAGTAGTTAACAACGAATAACGGCCAAATAAGCAACGTCTGAGTAAAAGCGCTCTTCCATTCGTTGCCTGATTTAAAACAACCGAAAAAAGGAGCCCTGCGCTCGTCAGAGAGAACGAGAGCAGGGAACGGAACAACTTCCAATTCTATGGATCGAGAATCGAAAGTCAAGAAATTTTCGAATGTGACAGTTATTAGGAATGAAACGAGCAAAAGCGTCTCACGAATGAGCGTTCATTTCGTTTCAATCTTAATGACGATTGGCTTATCTTTCGGAAGATTCTGTCTGGAGAGCAAAATGAAGTTTTCTGTTACAACTGGATTGAATTCAGAGCCTTCGACAACCTTCTTTTCAGAGACGTTCCTTGGGAAGAACTGGAAAAAGGGTCGACCACCGCGTTCGGAACCGTTTCCGTCTGCCAGTCCAAAAGACAAGTCGCCCTTAAGGGGCGTAATTGTAAAAGTCCAAACAGAGCGTCCGTCCTCCGTCTTTTCACACGTCAGTTCCTGCTTCCAACCTGAATCCTGAACGGCGAGGGCGTTCTTCCAGGCGGGATCGCCATAAAGAACGACGACGTCACGATCGAACTGCATTCCCTCAAGAGTTCGCGCGTCAAGTTTCTTATCTTTGGACGCGGTTTTGTTCTCTTCAAGAATGTTGAGAAGCGCCTGATTGTTGGCAAAAAAAGCTTCAGCAACGGTAAAACGACCGGGTTGTTCAACGTAGTAATCCTGAACGCCCCAGCCCATGTAACCAAACCAGGTTGGAACGACGTAGCCCACGAGCGTATCGACGTTCGCGTTACGGATCATCGCAAGCGCCAGACAATCAGGCTTGTCAATATGACCAAGGAGACAGTTGCCTGAAGCGAGGTGGATCTTAGACCCTTTGGCCTTAATTTTGAAAGGTTTGGCGTTGGAAGGAACGCCAATAAGGTCGCCGTTCTGAGCGACAAAAAAACCGTTCTTGTAGCCGTAACCGATGGACCAGTTGCGTTCGGACGCATGACCGGAAGTTACAAAGAGCTGAGCGCTGTTGAGCCCGTCGGCGATAGTCTTTGTGGTGTCGTCAGGAGCGTCGTTTCGTTCCTCGGGGTCCTGTCCTTCTTTTTTCTCGATCCAGTGATTTTTCTTCCCCTCGTCGTAAACAGCGCCCGTCTTGAAGTATTTCAGCGCAATCGAAGTTCCGGCAATGGCGCTTTCAACAACCGTGTCTTCCGTTTGGGTCAGCCGGAGCGCGTCGCTGGCGTCGAAACCTGTGATTATGCCCCAGATAACGTCGCCGTAGGGATCGTCGTCCAGTTCACGGGTAATCTTCCATACAGAAGCGAGTTGTTCAACCGAGGCGTCTTCCGGTTTTGTAATAAAACACGCATACCTCGGAGCGACTTTACGTAACTCGTCAGTAACGGAGTCGTCCCAAACAAAGACCGAAACATTGAATTCGGCGTTTCTGTGTTCCTTGAGAGAGTCAACGACTTTGGCCCAATCTGCGTCGTCAAGAACGGCCTTCGTCGCAACGATTGCATAGCCTTGCTTGGCAACGTCATTTTCGTCGGCCTTCAGGGTGTTCGAAGCAAGGGTTAACGCCGAAAAAATGGCGAGACCCAATAGTTTGAAGAGATTTATTTTCTCCATTTTAACTCCTTAGTTGGATTGGACGATAGTTTGGAACCTGAGTTTATCAGTTTAGGATTTAACGCATATGTGGTAAGGAACGAAATTCGACGTCATTCATCAACAACAATAATCTCGTGAATAGGAATCGACGGGATTGTCGTTGTCGCAGCGTTCTCTTTCCATTCAAAATCCAGAGTAATTCCGGACGGTTCAAGCCTTAGAGAGGCGGGGCGTTTATTAAGATTGAGGGTAATTTTAACGTTGTCGACAGGTTCGATCTTCTCAATAACGGGCGCCGTTTCGTGAGGTCCAGAGACGTTGACCAGATGAATCGTCAACAGGCCGGCTTGAGAACGGCGAATAGAGACGTCAAGCGGCTTACGTTCCGCAAGTTCAACGAGAGGTCTTGGGAACGCTCGTTTCAACCCCATTTCGAGAAATTCGACAAACGTCGAACCATTTGCGTCGACGAACTCCTGAGGAGAACCTACTGGAGTGGGGAACATGATCATGGCGCCTTTCCCGCACTTGCCGACGTCAAGGAACCAGACGTCGTCCTTCGATCTGGAATCAACTATTTCAAAATCTCCGACGGCGTCTTTGAGTTCGTCGACGGATTCATTACCGATTGCCACGACAGAACCTCCGTTCAGAATGAATTCCCTGACCTTCGATTTTAACTCGTCAGACCAGAGATCTCCGCGATAGAACACGACAACGGGAAATTCGCTGATACGCGAAGTTAACGCTTCGTCGGTAAGCACGTCGACGGAATAATTCATTTCGAGGAGGCGATACAAGATCGGACGTTGCCAGGTAATCATCGGAAAGAGCGTTTCCCCCTGACTGGAAACATTACGATAGTGCGTCGCAGCGGGGCAGAAAAGCGCAATTTGCGGGACGGAAGACGAATGTTGACAAAGCTCCTGCCGCTCGCGGCAAAACTTCGCCGCCTCAACCATACTCTCGAGCTTAGAGACTTGAACGCTACCGTCGCGATTCTGAGTATAATACGCTTGAAACGCGCCGCCCAACGCAAGAACACAAGCGGCTTCACGGCATAATTGCACTCCCGTTTTTGCGCGCCACTCGGGTTGCATGACAAAACTCCAGGCCATAAGATCCCACGGTTTACCCTGATTGGCCATCAAACGTGCCGAATAACGAGCAGCGTTGACAGAGTTATTGGGAGAGTAATCGCCAGAGATGAAGTCGACGTCTGCGGAGACTGGTTCCGGCATATGGTCGGTAAATGCCCAGTTGCTTGCAATTTGATAATTGGGAGCTCTGGTCTTAACCTCCTTAATGTAGGAACGCAAGTACTCGCGGAATGCTTCACGGTGGAAATTGCACCATTCCTGCCATCCGTCCTGATTGGGATCAGTTGGAATATCTGAACGGTTGGTAGCCGCCTTAAACGCATTTTTGGCGGCGTCCCCATAGTCAATTTGCGTAGCCCAACATTCACCGTCAACCCAAATGCCGTCGATTTTGTAATCCAGAGCAAATTCAAGGAGCTGAGGGACAAGAAGTTGTTCTCTGTATCCCTGAAAAACGGAGGTGTTTTGCGTCGATCTATTCCCATTTTTATCGACAACCGCCCATTCCGGATGTTTGGCAACAGCCGTATTGTCCCAAACTCCCGAGTAGTGGGTATAGAGCGCGACTCCATTTCTCGCGGTAACTTCACGCCAGACTTTTAACGAATCTGCGACGACGCCTGGCGATGGGGAGCCAACCTTCGTCGGATAGCTTGACCAGCCTGGGTGGCCTTTACTGTCGACCTGGATGAAATCTGGATGAACCATGTCGAGAATTGTTTGCACCATTTCTGGCGTTGTGTTAGCGCCAATATCCTTGTCGTTGTCACTGGCATGAAAATCAAAATGGATTCCGACAAAGGAATCAGAACGGGCAAGCCGTTTGGGTTCATCCGCGAGACTCAATTGGATTGATATTGCCAAAAAAGTTGCCGCGACAAACAGCGAAGCAAAGTAAAGCGGATATCTGGTAGTTCGGAAAGCTAACATGCTCGGAACCCTTCAAAAACGTGTTTCTGAACCAATTTTTTCCCCTGAAACGAGCGTCAGAGCCAAATGTCTTTACCCGATTATATCAAAGTGAGAGCGCAGTTGGATAACTGAACAGATGATTTTGTGTCAGAAGTAAAAAACGATTCCGTGAAACGTCTCCCGTTTTTAACCATCAACTTACATGGAAAGCGTTCTTAGACGATTAAGACCAACTAGATTCGAGATAATTACAAAGAAAAATAGCTGTCAACTTCTTTGAGGAGCGTTCGGGCGGTTGTCAAAACACAATATAATCAGTCTCAACGCACTGCGAAACCTGAAATAAATACCTTTAGAATTTGTGTTTGCCACATGCCCAGATTTCTCAATAGAAAGCTAAATCAAGTGGCTTTGGCAACCGCCCATTTTTGCAACATTGGGTTCAGTCGAACGTAGAAGGCGAATGAGCCGGATAAAATCGACCTGATCCTTATTTATCGTCGGACGCTTTCAAACTCTTTGAAAGAAGCCACTTGTACAACTCAGGATCAGCATACGCCCTGGTCCAGCTGTCATGTCCGACTCCCGGGTATATCGTCAAACGCGCGTCTTCATTTCCTTCTTTCTTGAGCGCCTCGATCATCGCCTCTGACATTTTACAGGGGACGAGAGGATCTTTATCTCCATGGAACGCCCAAACAGGCACGTCCTTCATTTTGCCGGCCAATTTCGGATCGCCGCCGCCGCAAATCGGCGCAGCTGCTGCGACAAGTTCGGGCCATGAACCCAGAATCGCCCATGTGCCGAAGCCTCCCATAGAAAGCCCCGTTACATAGATACGATTTTTGTCGACGGGGTAGGTTTCGCAGACCTGTTCGACAAGAAGTCGAAGTTGAGAAGCCGACCAGAAGTGGTTCTCCGGACACTGAGGAGCGACGAGAATGAAAGGCCATTTCGCAGCTTTTTCAGGATTGGCACAGATCGCAGTCGGACCGTAAACCTTGAGCTTGTTCAGATCACTTCCACGTTCGCCGATTCCGTGAAGAAAGAGTAGCAGGGGAAAGCCCGCGTCCGATTTGGCCGATTCGTCTGACGGCAGGAAAAATTGATAGCCGATCTTTTCCGTTTTCACATCGTCGAGTTCGTCAGAGCCGCCAAAGAATCTTTGGTTCTTCGGCGCTGGAAGTTCCGCCGATTTTTCAATCAACGTTCCTACTTCGGCTGCTGAACTGACGTCGGAGGCGGACTCTTCACTCGGTTCTTGTGAAAACGCCAGACCAAACAGACTAAAAACAAGAGCGACAGTCGCTATCGAAAAAAAACGATGCATTATAAGTTCTCCTCTTTGCAAATGACGTTTGTCCAATATACTTAAAAAGTAATTGTTCAATATATACTTGAAACAACACACGCTGTCAAATGTGTTCACGAATCCACATTTTGTGGCGAGTTTCAACAATAGACTCTATCGAAGGAATCAATAGGCTGGAATACCAATGAAAATCGTGGCAATGGCCAATGGTGGCTTCGCACTTCCCACGTTACGTGCGATTAAAGAATCCCGTCACGAGCTTGTCGCTTTGATCGCAATGCCCGTCAGAACGAAAAAGAAGGGCGAAAAAGCCGGGATTCCTCCCATACGAGAAGCGGTCAAAACGTTTCTTTCCGACGTTCCTCTCTATGATCCTGAAAACGTTAACTCTCCAGAGGGAGTTGAACTGATTCGCGGTTTAAACGCCGATCTGATTTTCATTTGTGATTATGGAAAAATTCTCTCGAAAGAGATCCTTGCGCTGACTAAGTACGGGGGGTTAAACCTGCATGGTTCATTACTTCCGAAGTATCGAGGAGCTGCGCCGATCAACCGCTCAATTCAGGCCGGAGAACGCGAAGTTGGCGTTAGTGTAATTTTCATTGAACCGCAGGTCGACGCTGGTCCGGTGGTTAAAGTCGCTTCCTATGAGCCTTCCCTTGACGACACGGCCGTAGAGATTGAAAGTTATCTCTCGGAACTTGGCGCGCCGCTTGTAGTTGAAGCGATCGACGAAATTGAATCCGGCACGATTAAACCGCTGCCGCAAAGTCACGAAGAAGCGACAAAAGCGCCAAAACTTCGGAAAGAAGAGGGAAGAATCGATTGGCGAAAGTCTTCGGACGCTATTATCGATCAGTATCGCGCGTTTCAGCCTTGGCCACGAACATACGCTGATTGGACGAACTCGAACAAATCCAGAGTGGTTCGGTTAATTCTGGGACCGTTTTCGAAATTAGACGCGCAAGGCGCCCCGTACGTTTTGTCTGACGACGAAGCGGCTCTTCCACCAGGGACGGTTCTTAGTGCGAAAAAAGATGGCTTTTGGGTTAAAACAGGCGACGGCGCTCTGAGAGTTGTCTTCGTTCAACCTGCTGGTAAAAAGAGTCAACCCGCCGAAGCGTTTGTTCTTGGATATCCGATTAAGAGGGGCGATCTTCTTTGACGGGAGGTTTCTGTTTTGTTACCCGGTTAATTTGAAGGGATAGGGCGGTCGACGCTTGAAATCGACCGCCCGCTTTTGTAGAATGACAGAGGTTTGCGAGAACAGGATTGTTCTCTGCATTGTAATGACGCTTATTCGACAAGGAGAATATGATGACGTCTAAATTCTGTAAAATCGCCGTACTCGCTATGCTGGCGCTTTGTGTCGCCGTTTCTTCGGCGTCCGCTCAGGACAAGATCCGTACGGTCATTATTGACGGCCAGAACAATCATAATTGGAAGGGAACCACGCCTTATCTCGTGAAGATCCTCGAAGACGCTGGTATTTTCACGGTTGACGTTGCAACCTCTCCTGAAAACGGTAAGGACTTCAGCAATTTCAACGTCGATTTCAGCAAGTATGATTTGGTCGTGATGAATTACAATGGCGATCGCTGGAATCCCAATATGGAGAAAGCGTTCGTTGATTTTGTCGTTAACGGCGGCGGGTTGCTTGTGTACCATGCGGGCAATAACTCCTTTACCTCCTGGCCAGCCTACAACGAGATGATAGCGCTTGGCGGTTGGGGCGGACGTACGAAAGACAGCGGCCCCTACCTCTACCTCGACGCCGAAGGCAAGACCGTTATTGACGCTGTTCAGGACGGTCCGAGCGGCGACCATGGTCCCCAATGGGAATTCCCGATTGACGTTCGCGCGCCGGAACATCCGATCATGAAAGGTCTTCCGCTTCGTTTCCGCCACTGCAAGGACGAACTTTATCAGTATCAGCGTGGTCCAGCTCATAACGTTACCGTCCTCGCTACCTCTTTTGCCGATCCGGAACATCGTGGTTCCAACCGTAACGAACCTTTGATTCTCACCGTTCCCTACGGCAAGGGACGTTGCGTTACGAACATGCTTGGCCATGACGTTGAACAGCTCAAGAGCGTTGATACGATTGTTCTGCTTCAGCGTTGCGCCGAATGGGCTGCGACAGGCAAGGTAACGCAGGAAGTTCCCGCCGATTTCCCCGGCGAAGACGAACCTACTTTCCGTGATCTTGAAGTTAAGTGATTTTGTGTTCTTGTCTCCATCAAGTTCACAACCTTTTTAACATGAATAAATTAGAGGAGACGCGGCGAGCTTTCAAGCTCCGCGTCTCTTTTTTAACGATGGAAGGGAGACTGCAATATGTCTGATCGGCTTTCGTCCCAGACGCAAGAAAAACTTGAACGACTCGTCGATTGGTTTAGGGGCAAGGCTTGCGTTATTGCGTTTTCCGGCGGCGTTGACAGCACGACGCTTGCGAAAGCGCTAGTCATTGCGAACGAACGTTCTCTTCTCAAGATGCCGCCTGTCGGAATCTATGCAGAAAGCTTTACGTCGACAGAAGCGGAGAAGATCGGCGTGCGGCGCGTCGCTTCTGAAATTGGTTTGCCGCTCGTCGTGGTTGAATCCAATGAATTCGACGACCCGCGTTTTGTCGCTAATACGCCGAAACGATGCTACTGGTGTAAAAAAATACGTTTCTCTGCTCTAAGAGATTTGGCTCAAAGAGATTATGGCGATCCGATTGGCGAAAGGATCATAGTAGTAGACGGTTCAAACGCTTCTGACGAGGGCGACTATCGACCCGGAAAGCTCGCGGCTGAGGAAGTCGGCGTTAGAAGCCCTCTTGCAGAGGTTGGTCTTAAAAAACCGGAGATTCGTGAAATTGCGGCGCATTGGGGACTTTCTATTGCCGAAAAACCGTCCACTCCATGTCTTGCGACCCGGCTTGCGTACAATATGCCCCTTTCCAACGCGGTCCTTCGTCAGATTGAAGAGGCGGAACTGGCAATCAAAAGCTTTGGCGTAACGACCTGTCGCGCGAGGATAGACGCGCCTAAGGCAATCCGCATCGAGCTGCCCGAAAACGAGATTGAGCTCTTTACTCGACCCGAGACGCGCAAAAAGGTCGTCGAGAAATTGCTCTCGCTGGGATTCAATTTTATTTCTCTCGATCTGGAGGGCTTCTTTTCCGGTAAGAATAATCGTTCAATCGAAGTCTGACCATTCCAACCACAAGTATTCTTTCCTCTTTCTCTGATAATGACGCGTTGACAAGACGGCCTAAACCCACGCGTCATTATCAGTGATTCTCTTCGACAAACGCCCGCATCTCCCGACGAATACCGTCTGTCAGTTTACGATCTTCGTGCGACGTTTTTTCGTCGAATTCGAGCGCCTGTTCAGCGACGTCTTTTGCTTCATCGAAGCGTTTAGCGGTTTTTAGCATAGCAAAGAGCTTTTCTTTTTTACCAACGTCGGTAGGGGAAAGATCGACAGCTTCCTCATAAAAGCGGATTGCGGAATCGAGAAATTCAGAGCGATCTTTGTTTCTTTCGAACTGGCGCTGATCAAATTCGCCGCATCGTTCACGAATTGCGGGAGAATTAGGCGAGACACGTTCGATTTTATCATAGGCAGCTTGCCAACGCCGTCGGTTTTCCTGCGTAGGATTCTGCGCATAGACCTGACCGACCGCATAATAGTATTGGGAAACGACGACGACCGATTTCGGATCGATCTTTTCTAACGCTCCATCGCTCAACAGTTCCTTGATTCCGGCTTGGGGATTGGATTCGTAACGTAATTCGAAGAGAAACGCGTTCATTCTCGGTTTGTAGGACGTTGCGTAAAAAATCGCCGTGAGGGAGAGGGAAATCAAAAGAACCGTAATAACTGCGTATCTATAAGACCGCGCCCTGAGTTTAAAAGGAACGACGTCGCCGTCTGCCTCGCAAACGGGAACAATACGTTTATATTGCGCGCGATTCACAACAATCGCCGCAAAGATAAACAGAATCGTTGAAACAGGGGCATAACCAATTCCTCCGGCGGCGCAGAGGTTAATGAGGAGAGCGATAATTGCTATAAAAATCGCAACCGTCGATTTTACGACAAATTGAGACGTTTCAAATACTAAATTGAGACCAGTGGTTGCCAGTGTGGAAAGACAGAAGGAGACAAACGCAACTCCATAGAAATTCAGATCAACGGGAGCCGACTGAAAAAACGAACAGAAGAACGTGATTCCGAGACCAAGCGTTAGCCCTATAAACATGGCGGCGTGCAACGTTCCGGGGTCCGGTTCAAAGGCGCTTTCCTTTTTGATCGAAGCGTGCAACGACGAATTAACAGACTTCCGAACGAACATTAAATCAAACGCGACCAAGATTGCGGAGATCAACGTCGTCAGAATAAAGACCCCAAACGCTCCCAGCGCTGGAATTCCAAATAGCGCGCACAGTTCAAATGCAAAATTATGCGGATCTGCAATGAACTCGCTTGCAGTAGGAAGGATATATCGCGCATAAAGACTTTGAAACTCGCCTGGACCAATTCCAAGAAGAGGATGGTCTGCGATCATTCGCATCGTCGCGATCCAGTAGTCAAGGCGATAACTTAGCGATTTACCGGCTTCCGTAATGATTTCACGATCGACCGCGCCCGTTAAAATAGCAACGGCTACGGCAATGATTAGGAAGATCCCCGTCCCAATCGCGAATTGAGCGCCTATTCTGGCGCTTGGACCGTCTTTCCGAACCAATGAGAACAACCAGAGTACGAACCAAATCCCCAATCCGCAGGCGAGCGCAATGCACGCCGAACGACTTTTGGTGATCAATAAAACGAAAAACGCCAGAAGAAGCGACGAGAGAATTAGCAGGATTTGGATCCAGCAGAAAAGTTTTTTCTTTCCTTCGACGGGCCGTCCACGAGAAAACAGGCGTAGCCATGGAATACCAACCAGCGCCAGAATTGTGACAGGCGTCAACACTCCGGCAAGGGTGTTCGTAAGCCCGTAGGTGCCGGTCGGTTCAACGCTTTCTAACAGACGTTTCTCAAAAAGTAGCCGTTCGCGCGAATTCTTCTCAAAACTCATTCCATTTTCGGCGAGTATCTTATCGGGATTTTCTCGATACGCTTCTCTGATCCGTGGATTAATGACTGCGTATGAATACGTGGAAAAAACGCATTCGGCTAGAACACAGGAGCACAGAACGATAAAAATCTCTAAAACGAGACGTTCCGAAAACAGAGCGCTGAAGAATCTAAGAAAGAAATAGAGCAGAACTGGCGTTATAAAAGACCAGTATCCATTGAGCGCAAAGCGGACGTCGCCTGAATGGAGAAACGCCACTCTTAAACAGGAAATCGTGCAAAGAAGAAAAAAGGCGAATAACGACCAGTCCGCAATTAGAACGACGAAACGTTTGGCCGAATGTGAACCGCTGACCGCGTCCACAGCGCCAACTTCCGTCGCGTCTTTGATTGAAGAAGAAAAGTGCGAAATCAACCGTAATGTTCCCAACGAGGTCCCAATGACGAGAAGAAGAAAGAGCAGGGCGATTGGAAGGTAGTCGCCCTCCCGGACGGCCCCCTCTGGAGTGCAGAAAATCGACGCGCAAAGGAATGCCGAAAAGCACGACGTCAGGAACAGTTGAAACTTTCCAAGCGTCTTTCGTCCGACGTCGTTGGAAGTCGAAGATTCTTTGGAAACGACGTTGGGAATCTTTTTGATTTTGGCCATTTTGCCATTCTTTTATCGTTAGGAATAAGAGCCAGTGGGAACAGGAAAGCGTTCGATCAGTTGGGCGTCGCTTTTTTCAAATTGCGAATCGACTCACGCCCGAGGTTGACAATTCCGGGAGAATAATCAAAGGGCTCGATTCCGATCCATCCGTCAAAATGGACGTCGGCAAGCGCCTGCATAATCGGTTCGAAATTGAGTCGTCCGAAGCCTGGTCCCTGAAGATTGGGATCGTTAGCGTGGAATGAAACCGTTTTATGTTCGCGTCCCACGCGACGAATAACGTCTGGGAGATCTTGATACTCTCCGCCAAACATTGCTTTACAGTCCAGATGAAGTGTAACGTTAGCGGGGGAGCCAAGTTCCTTGATAAAAGCCAGCGTTTCTTCTGAATTGACCCAGAAATTGGTTTCAGTCGGAGCCAACGCTTCAAGCGCAAGCGTTACGCCCGTTTTTTGCAGGACAGGAACAACAGCTCCGATTGTTTCCAACGCGTTTCGTTTGGCCTGAACATATTCTTGTCCTTTGGAGACGTTGCGTTGGGCGGGAGAGCCGAGAACCATGTAAGATCCTCCAAGCCTTGAGCAAAGTTCCGCAAGCTTGCAAAGGTAAGCCGAAGTTCGTTTACGGATTTCCGGGTCTTCGGTTGTCAGATGGAAACCGTTCGTTTTCGCAAGAATCCAATGAAGGCCCGAAACGACGACTCCTGTCGCCTTTGACGCGGCGAGAATTCGATTACAGATTGCGTCGTCGATGCGTTCAAGGTTCATCGTTTCCGACACGCCTGAAGTAAATTCAGGATCAAGAGAGAAGGGCGCAAGCTCGGCGCCGTCGTATCCCCAGGCTGCAAACGCTTCAAACTGGTTCTCGATGCTCCATGCCTGAAACATTTCGTTACAAAGGGCGATTTTCATTTTCGAATTCCTCGCTTAATATTTTGTCAGGGATAAAAAGACGCCCGCGCGTCGAACGTCGTCGCACGGGCGTCCGTTAGTCCAAAAAGATTGACGAACGTCTATATTACTTCGTCGCTTCTTCGAGCTTGAGGTACATGGCGGCGCCCCAGGATTCATAGCCCACAGCGTTCGGGTGGAGTAAATCAGGCATGATATCCTTGGTCAATTCACCTTTCTCATTGAGGAAGACCTTGCCAATGTCGAGAACTTCGACGTTTGGAATATCACGCATGTAATACTCGGTGAGCGCGTTAATAGCGTCAATTTGTTCCTGTTGGTCGTCACGATTCGTGCAAGGGAAGACCTTCAGAACGAAAATTTTCATATTCGGGAAGAGTTCACGCATTTTCTTAACAATACGACGCTGTCCAAGAGCGATATCTTTGGCGGCGCGGTCGCGGCTCCAGGTGTTGTTAACGCCAATGAGAAGAACGGCGGCTTTAGGATTGACCTTGCTAAAGTCGTAGTTTTCAATGCGCCAGAGAACGTGCTGTGTTTGGTCGCCGCCATGGCCGAGATTGATCGCCTTCTTATCGCCATAGTACTTTTCCCAGACGACAGGTCCTTGGCCTTCCCAGTTATGAGTAATGGAATCGCCAACCATAAGAATGTCGATATCGCCCTTCTTGAGGAGTTCGTTCTTAGCGTTGAAACGGTCGCGCCACCAGTCGGCGTCAACAGGAGCGGCTGTTGTGTCGACGGTGTTTTCGCCAAGACCGTCGGCGATCATCGGCTCGATCGCCTTAGCCCAGATTTCATACCCTTTCTTGCTCGGGTGAAGGAAGTCGGGCATGATCTCTTTACTCAGGACGCCGTCCTTTTCAAGGAGCAGATCGTTGATGCTGTAGAGTTGAACGTTTTCGACGGCGTTGTTGGCATAAATCGCTTCCAGCCCCTTGTTAATCTCATTGACGGCAATTCGCAAACGATCGTCAGGCTTATTGCCGCGAGGGAAGACTTCAAGAAGCAGGATTTTTGTCTCCGGATACTTCTCTTTAAGTTGGCTGACGATCATCTGAATACCTTCAACTGTTTCCGCAGGAGAGCTATGCATCTCCTTAGAATTCGGCTTCTGATGACCAATGTTGTTCGTGCCGATCATGACGACAGTCATTTTCGGAGAGATTTTGTCCATCGGAGAGTTTGCCATGCGCCAAAGAACGTGACCGGTACGGTCTCCGCTGATTGCGAAGTTCATCGCTTTGCGAGCGCCATAGTACTCTTCCCAGACTTCCTTCCCGGCGTTTTCCCAAAAATGAGTAATGGAGTCGCCAACCCAGAGAAGATCGACGTCGCCTTGCTCCATTCGCGCCTTCTGTTGCTGATAGCGATCGATGTTGCGATCTTCCAGCGTGGTCGCGAGATTTTGTGAAAAGACAGTGGTCGTGGAGAAAGCGACCAGAAGTCCCATAAGCCCGATCGTAAAGGAGATCGGTTTGAAAAATCTTTTCATTGAAACGGTCCTTATAGAGGGAAAAACGAACGGCTCGCCTCTAACTTGTGAAACGAGATCAAAAGAACACGTCTCACGCCGCTAAAGAAAAGCCGTTTTAATAACGTCTTCGAAGGAAGATTCTAGTTGTTTTTACAACAATTTTCAAGCAGTTTTGGCGCTCCGCATATGGTTTTAGAGAACCTCATGCATATTAAACAACGTCACTGAATCGCTTCTTTAAGTTTCAGGTAAAGCGCGGCGCCCCAGGACTCGTAACCAACGGCGTTCGGATGAAGCAGATCCGGCATGACGTCTTTAGTCAATTCGCCCTTTTCGTTCCGGAAGACCTTGCCAATATCGAGAACTTCGACATTTGGAAGGTCGCGCATGTAATATTCCGTAAGCGCGTTAATCGCGTCGATCTGTTCTTGCTGATCGTCCCGGCATTCGCTCGGGAAAACCTTCAGAACGAAAATCTTCATATTCGGGAAGAGTTCGCGCATTTTCTTAACGACGCGGCGTTGCCCCAGCGCGATATCTTTAGCGGCCTGATCGCGACCCCATGTGTTGTTCACGCCAATAAGCAAAACGGCGGCTTTCGGACTAACATTGCTGAAATCGTAGTTTTCGAGTCGCCATAGGACGTGCTGCGTCTGGTCGCCGCCATGACCCAGATTAACGGCGTTATATTCGGAAAAATATTTTTCCCATACCTTGTGGCCATGTTCGCTAAAGAAAGGCGTGTCGTCCCAGAAGTGAGTGATCGAATCGCCGACCATAAGAAGATTAACATTACCCTGCTTAAGAATATCGTTCTTTTCGTTGAAACGCTCTTTCCACCAATCAACGTCGACTGGAGCGGCCTGACAGGAAATTGGATTGTCGCCAAGCGCGTCGGCAACCATTGGTTCGATCGCTTTCGCCCAAATCTCATGGCCCGCTTCATTTGGATGCAAGAAATCGGGCATGATTTCCGGGGGCAGAGTCCCGTCTTTTTCGAGAAAGAGATCGCCAATGTCATAAAGTTGAACGTTTTCAACAGCATTGTTGGCATAAATCGCTTCCAGACCTCTGTTTATCTCGTTGACAGCAAGGCGAAGCGGGTCGTCTGGTTTGTTGCCACGCGGGAAAACTTCCAGAAGCAGAATATTTGTTTCTGGATACTTTTCCTTAAGTTGATTAACAATCTCCTTGATACCGTCGACGGTTTCTGCCGGCGTGCTGTGCATCTCATTAGAATTTGGCTTCTTGTGGCCAATGTTGTTTGTGCCAATCATGACGACGGTCATTTTGGGAGAAATCTTATCCATTGGCGAATTCGCCATACGCCAGAGAACATGACCGGTGCGGTCGCCGCCAATACCGAAGTTCATCGCGTTACGATTCCCATAGTACTTTTCCCAAACGTCCTTACCGGGTCTTTCCCAGTTATGGGTAATGGAATCTCCGACAAAGAGGAGATCAACATTGCCCTGAGCCATCCGCTCAGCCTGTTCGTGGAAACGAGGGATATCTCTGTTCTCGAGCGTCGTGCCCATGTTTTGGGCGAAGGAAACGGCCGTCGAAAAGACGGCTACCAGCGTTAGCGCAACTGTAAGCAAGCGCGAATTCAAATAATTCTTCATTAACAGCACCTGAATCCTTGGGGTTGAAAAGTCGGGCGAATGGGACGCCTGACGACGGACGCGAGCTATTACAACAAACCAAATGGCGTCGCGACCTCGACCTAAGTATATATTTTCCATAAAGCGATTAAAAGGATTTTACCTTTTTTTAGCAGAAAAGACTTTGTTGACGAGCCTAACGCTTTTAAGTGGACTGATTGTCTCAAAGACCGAATCTTTGATCAGGAAAGTCTGACCAGAAGGGCATATTCTGCCGCTCTGAATCACGCAAATCGACGGCAGACTTTTTCCAGAATGGGACCGTGGTCAGACGTGACAATTTTCAGGCCGAGGTCTGCATGAACGAAGAATACTCCTTACCGTGACGACACAAACCGCAGACGTTTTATGCAAGACTTTGAGTTTCACACGAGAGTTTTGTCTGAGAGTTTTTCCAAGTTAAAAAATCGCTCCGAAGCCAAACAGTCGGGGTGGGCGAGAACATGCCTGAATGATAACGACTGAAGGACACGCTACTGACGTCACTGACGGTTGGTCCCGTATTTTCCCGAATGAGACACAAACCGCCAAAACACGCCAACCGAACATAATAAACATTATCGGACGTTGTTGCACGGCCAATTCACTTCGCCCTTCAGGGCGCTTTGCG
>CACYBR010000030.1 GCA_902772705.1 uncultured Planctomycetota bacterium | reverse complement strand
TCCTACGAAAAATACATTCCCATGGCGAAAGAACTTGGCGTTCCGAATTTGATATCGCTCTCCGGCGATAAGAAGGGAATGGATCCTCAGGAAGGATTGAAAAACTGCATTGAAGCGCTCAAAAAGGTTGCGCTCATTGCGGAAAAGAACGGCGTCAATATCTGTCTGGAACTGCTCAATTCCAAGGATCATGACGACTATATGGCGGATTCCGTTCAATGGGGAATCGACCTCGTTAAGGGCGTCGGAAGCGAGCGCGTCAAACTCCTCTTTGATATTTATCACATGCATCGCATGGAAGGCGACGTCATCAACAATATTCGTCGCTCCTTCGAATGTATCGGGCATTTCCACACAGCCGGGAATCCCGGACGCAACGATCTTGACGATCAGCAGGAGCTCTACTATCCCGCCATAATCCGAGCGATCAAGGATTTGGGTTACAAAGGGTACGTCGCGCACGAATTCGTGCCCAAGCATGGGCTGGATTCCCTCTACGAAGCAGTGAAGCTCTGCGACGTCTGATTCGGTCAGTCTTTCTTTATGTCGAGATAAAAGTCAGGTCCGGTCGAAATTCGGTAAAAACCGAAAGCGACCGGACCTTTTTCGATTTAGGCCAGAGACGTTTCCTCACTGATTTCTCAGGAGAATATCCATTGCGCGATTGCAGAAAAGCGCGTTAATCATAGCAGGCTGTCCGCCAAAGGCAAACGTGTCTCTGCGCATAACAGGCAGAGCGGGATCGCGGAAGTCGATAAACGCAACGTCGACGGCGCCAGATTTTGTATTGGCTTCTTCCAGCGCGACAGGATACGGCCCTATTGCCAAAAGATAATCGACAGTTTCTCCCCGACGTTCAGCGTCATAGAGCGCCTGAAGTTCCTTTGAGATAGGAACGTTGTCAACGTAAAACGTCGAACTGAAGGTTTCGTGTTTTGTGTGAGTTTTACGTTGATTGATCGGCGTTTGAGAAGAATCGCCAAACAGTTTCACGAACAGCTCTCGATCGGCGTCTCCGAAAATTCGTCCAAAGCCCAGAACGTCTGAATCAATTTGTTCAGCCAGACGTCCCTGAGTGCTCCATTCAAGAACGCCGACCTTTCTGCATTGGGGACGAAGGTTATTACAGAGCGCGCCGGCGAGGGTTTCACCGTCTTCGCCAAAAACAAAGTCGCCAACTTTAGAGAAGACGTCGCGAGAAATCTCGTCGATCTGTTTTTCACATTCTTCTTCCGACGCGCCTTCTGCAAAGATGCGCAGGGTAATAACGCTATTTTTTGCAGTTATGCCGACAGTGGGAAAATGATCTCGATCAATCAGCCCTGGTAGTCGCGCTTCAACGACGCTTTCGCCGGCGCCAAAGGAGTGGATCAGTTTTGTGCGGTAAACGGTCCTCTTTCCGCCGGACAGACGATTAACGAAGCGTTCGATCGCGGGCCTTCCTTCCTGACCTCTCCACATTTCTTCGAGTTCTGCCGGCACTCCGGGAAAGGTTAGGAAAATAAATTCGCCGTCGAGTCCTGCGCCGCTTTTGAGCGAACCGTACGCGATCGGAACGTCTGGAAGACGATTACGTTTATCCTCAAAGACAAAACCTGGCGCCGTGCCGTTGGGATTGTAGATAATGCGCGAACCTTGAGGGAAGTAAGCCTGAATTCTATTGGAATCCGGCATTTCTCTTCCTCGTCGCGAAAACAACTGGACTATATGGTCAAAGGAAGGTTGGTCAAACGTCAATTCGACCCCCAGAACGGCGGCGGCCGCCTGACGTGTGAGATCGTCTTTTGTAGGGCCCAGACCTCCGGTGCAAATAACGACGTCGGCGCGTCGGAGCGCAACGGCAAAAGCGTCGACCATGGCGTCCATATCGTCGCTTACTGTCGTATGATAAAGAACACGCACTCCGATCTCTGCAAGCGATTGACTTAGAAAGGGAGCGTTTGTGTTAAGAATATAGCCTGTTGTGATCTCGTCTCCGACGGAGACAATTTCTGCGACGATTTTTTGGGGGAGCTTTCCAGCTTTCTGTTCAGTCATGACTTGGAGTTGACGCGTTAGAGGGACGACGGAAGACGCAGGCGTCCGATTGGCCTGAAGTCAACGCGAGCGCCTGTGCTGCGAAACAAGGACTTTTCTATTTGTTAGAAAAGCGGAATCGCTAAGGTGTTTGACCAGAAATTCTTGGAGTCTGGGGTAAATTCGAAAATCAGGGAATTGGCAACGCGTTTGGGAAGCGTCGCCTTAAGCGAAGCACGTCCCATTTCCTTATTCAACGCCTTAAGATTGTATTTTTCAGACGTTGATTTTGGGAAAATGAAGACAGTGACATTCGACTCGTAGCCGTTGTCAACTAAGGCGTCGACAAGCGCTACGAGCGCTTTGTATGCATCCTCTGCGCGCTCAGCAGTCGTGAATTCAAGAGAGCCTTTGATTGTGAGTCTGCTGACGTCGATTGAAACCTTTGCCTGTTGGAAATAGGAATCAAAGGCTTCGAGTCCCGAGTTGACGCTCTCTGGAAGCTTGGTGGACGCCTCCGTCTTGAAAAGAAAACGATAGGCTGTTCTGTAAAGATTTTCTAAATTCATTACGGAGCAGAAAATTTGGATTTCTCCAGAGGCTCCGCTTTGGTAAAAGCGTTTGAGCTGAGGACTTTCTCCAGCCTTGAATTTCCTGTAAATCGTCGCGTCTTCTTCTGCGTTTGTCGCAAAAGCATAACCGCTCGACGTCTTGATCGGCGTTAGGGGAGTCGATGCTTCGAGGAGCAAGGTCATTTGCTTAGCGAGCTCTTTTGGCGCCCCTGGAACGACAAGCCGAGCCGACTTGTCAGCTTGATTTTGAACGATCAGAAAAATTTCGCGAATTCCAAACGCATTACGCATTTCCTCAAGCTTATCGATATTCTGCTTGATCGCGTCAAGCGCGCCGTGAAATTCGTGTCGCGAAGATTTAATTTTCGCGTCGTTGAAGCCTCGTTCCTTGAGGAATTCAGTATACGCAGAATCAAGCGTGACGACGAAGGTCGCCGCGTCGAAAGCGGTCAGATCCGCACGGACAACCAGAAAAGTTTTGTCATTAACCTGGTCCTTGACGCGGTCGTACGCGCTGGCGACGAGAGAAGACGAACTTTGGGCGTTGCAGAGCGCAGGCGCAAAAAAAGCGACGAAGGCAAGGGCAAACAAAAGCGACGAATTAATGCGTGTCATGAGGGACCCTCAATTGAATATCAATCTCATGGGCTTATGTATTCGAAGACGACAAAGGGACGTTGGTTCAATAACGACCCTTTCGCCAAGTCGACTTTAAGGAAACGGCTCAGTCTACTCGTTTGAAGGGACTGGCTATTGCGTTATCCTGAGGCGTGACGTTGTTGGAGTCGAATTCAATAACAGCGCTTTCCATCTCTTCGAATTCGACCTCTGAATTTTCGTTAAACAGGTTGAAACCGAGAGCTAAAAGGCCGAGGGTTCTGGGACCGAGTTTTTCAACTTCTGCGGACAGGCTGTCGTCAAAGGTTATCAGTTCTTCATCCTGTGTCGGCATTAGACTCTGGAATGAGCCGGCAACGAATTCTTTAACGATACCGAACAGATTATACTGTTTCACAAATTGTTCGCGCATCGCAGTCAACTGTTTACCCGGCCCAAACTCGTTAAGATCAACCTGTCGGGGGGACTTTTCGAGAGTCTGAAAATAGAAGGCGTTGTAAGCGTCAACGACGTCAACGAGCCCGTCGTGAAATTTACCCGCGTTGATCGAGGTGGTAAACTTCAACGTGTAGTGGACGCTCAATGTTGAAACGTTGACGTAGCCAGAACCTTCGACAAAAGAAGCGTCAAAAACTTCAACCAGATCTTTAACAGAACGCGGAGAGTTTGAGAATGGGTCGTATTGGCGAACGCGCGCTGAGGTTGCGCCTTCTTCCTGAGTGGCATGGAAGAGAGGACGAATCTTGAGACGACCACAGTACCACGAAACGACCTTGTCGCCGTTTTTGGCAATTGCCGAGTCCAACGTTTTGTTAGGCGAAGCTTTGAAGTCCTTGTAATAGGCGCCAAAATCCTTGAGAGGTTCTCTGGTGGCGACCATAAATTTTTGTTGGTAAAGAGCGCAATTAAGATGGAATTTTTCCGCGAGTTTCTTGCACTCCTCTTGCTGTTCCTGCGTGATATTATCAACCGGAGCGATGAAACAAGCGCCTTCGCCTCGGGTCGTCTGGACGATGTAGTAGACGTCGGCCAGTCCTGTTTTATCTTTGAAATCGGCGATTTCTTTTTTTACGTCTTCGGTTAAAACGTCGGCGGCGACGCTAAATTCTTTTTGACAGGCCTGAACGCCGGCGTCGTCAAACTGGAGATTCGTCAGGAATTGGTCAAAGGCCTGTTTAAGAGATTGATTAAAAACGTCATAGTCAATCCGGTCGACGTCGAATCTTACGGCGAGGAGCGTGTCCTTGCTGATAAACGGGGCGATTGGACGGAGACCGTCGTGCATAACGCGCGCTTCACCGCTTGTTTTGACTGTTTGAGCGTTTGCCGACGGCGTTAAAGCCGCAAGTCCAGACAAAAGTACGCTCAGTGCGAACATGAGACCAGCCGTTCCTGTTGACAGGACGCTTAGACGTCGAGAAGGGATTGACGAAAGAGTCATAGGATTTCCTTGAAACTTATTTTCGGTCAAAAACTTTTTAAGTCGACGCGTCTCCCTGACGCCTGACAAGCCGACCTGCGTCCATTTTAGAAAACCGAAGCGCCTGAGTCAATGATTCTACGTGTGTTTTGTTGTATTTAACGTGTTCTTTCATACTCGCTTTGCTTGAATAGTCCTTGTATGCCGAAAGAAACGTCGAGATTCCCCGATTTGAACCAATTTGCCGAATGCTTGACAACTCCTTCGTTGTTCTTCCAAGTCTCAGTAAACTTAAGCTGTCAGATTTGAGATCGCCGGAGGGGAATTCTGTCGACGCGAGCATACTCCGAGGATTGCGTTGATTTCTCGCAGCGTTCTTTAACGTCTGGAACTGAAATGGCTGGGAATGGGGAAAAACAGAAGTTGTCGTCCCTAATCCTATCGCGTAACAAACGTTAAATAATCGAGACCAGCGGAGAAACGCCGGCGTCGAACGATACGGCAATTTCGAAATTCGCTGACTCGATTCGTTGCCGGTTGAATCTCGCGTTGCCGTCAGGTATAATCTCGACCGTGGGATGTTGGTTTCCCGCCTGACTCCGTCCGGCATTTCATTTGTCCTCGACGGAAGGTTTTCCTCCACTGACGCCGTTTGGTAAGCGATATGCAAGAGATGAGTTTTCTTCCTGATTTTAAGGTCTTCACGCGAGGCACGATTTTCGCCGTTCTGTTGATGGCGACCCTTTTTGGCGGGAGCCAATCTGTATGTTCTTTGCTTCAGGCGCAGGAACCTGACGCGCGACAGGCGTTTACTTTTCGCGCTGAATGGTTTACTGGCGGCGATATGTCGTTGCGAGGTCTGCCCTATTCCGACAAGTACACGTCGCTTGTTCCTGGTTCTGGTTCAAAGGAATCCCGAGCCAATTATGAGATCGACTTTCCCGATACTGGCGACTATGAGCTTTGGGCGTTCTTCAGCGCCGCAGATTCTCGTCCGTTGACTCTGGAACTGGACGGAAAAGTTATTTCTGATAAGGCGTTGAGTCAGACAAACGGAAGCTGGTTGACGAGCGCTTCAACATGGTTCAAACAGCTTGATCTTGTTGGCGTTTCGGCAGGAAAACATACGATCACGGTCCACACTTTTTCCCCTGATATCCCCCATTTCAGCGCGTTTAGACTTGTGCCTAAATTCGAAATGAAATCGAATTGGAACGTTCCTCGCCCGGTTGCTGAAGATAAGATCAGAAGTCTGGACGAGTGGCGTCCCAGTCCCTGGAGCGGAGGGTGGTACGAATACATTGCCCGCGACCGCTATTTGCGCAAAGAGAGCGGCGAGACCTTTAGCGATCACTTTGCTCACGAGACGGCGTTGGCTCTTGCGCCTAAGTCCTCGATTGTGATTGAGTCCCTAACGGAGCCTTTTGGGCCAAACGTTAAAAGCGTAGATCTTTACGATGAATTGACGTATGTTCCCGGAATGTTCGCCGGCGATGACGTGGAAGAAAACGAAGCGGAGAAAAACGATCCGCCCCTTTATATGCGCGCGACTTTTTCCGAGCCGACCGACGAGTCGGCGTCGAAGCTTCCGAAGATTGAATTCTTTACCGTTCGAGCCTCGCGTTATAATCAGATGCTTGAACGTGCCGCCGAGGCAATTGAACGCTTCCGTCAGGAGTCTGGCGAGGACGAATACCTTGCGAAGACTCTTGATAAAATCGGCGAACTGCGCGAATCGGGAAAACGAGCCTTTGACGCCTATAAAGCCGAAAAAACGAATGAGAACGCCCAGAAGTGCGCCGAGCTTTATTTTACCGCGTCACGCGTCTACGCGCGCGTTGGTTGGGCGAATCCGATTCTTGACTTCGATGAGTTGCTTTTCATTTTGCGCAGCACGAGAGATCTCGGACTGCCTCAGAACTATCAGAGCAACTGCGTGCTGAATCCTAACGGCTTCGACGACGTCCTTAAAACCCTCAAGCTCCCGTTTGTCTTTGAGGAAACGGATCCTGACGAAATTGACGGACAGATCGTCGCCGACGCGGACGTGGCCCCCCTGTCAGAAACGCTTTTCAAACCGGATTATCCCACGTTTCTGGGCGATCTTGACCTTCATTTTGACGCGGAAAAAGCGCTCGTCTCCTCAATGGATCGCAATCGCCGCTGGAACGTTTTTGAGCTTGACCTCAACGCGGCGAAGGAGAATAAGTCCACTGACGAAACGATGAAGCCGAAGTTGCCCGAGTTCCCTGACGCCGACAGCTACGACGCCTGTTATATGCCCGACGACTCGATCGTTTTCACTTCGACAGCTTGCTACATTGCCGTTCCATGCGTCTCGGGAACGACTCGCGTTACCAATACCTTTAAGCTCAACGCGGAAGACAATTCGATTCGTCGTTTAACATTTGATCAGGAGCATAACTGGTGTCCGACGCTTACGCCTGACGGTCGCGTTATGTATCTTCGCTGGGAATACACGGATATTCCCCACGTTCCCGGTCGACTTCTGTTCCAGATGAATCCGGACGGCACAAATCAGCGCGCTCACTATGCGTCAAATTCGCTTTGGCCTGTTTCGATGATGTATGCACGGTCCATTCCAGACGATCCTTCCAAATTCTGCTGCATCGTAACCGGACATCATGGCGTTTCACGAATGGGCGAGCTTGTTCTCTTCGACGTTCAGAAGGGACGCAAGGAAACTCAGGGAGCCGTTGAACGCATCTGCGGCTATCCTAAGAAGGTTGAATCTCGTACCGACCCCAAATATCATTCTACCCTTTGGGGCGACAATATCGCCGATGAAAGCTGGCCGAAATACTTGCATCCGTTCCCGTTGAGCGAGGACTATTATCTTGTAGCCGCACAGCCCGATCGAAACGCGCTCTGGGGACTCTATCTCGTCGACCGCTATGACAATATGATTCTGCTGGCTGAGAACGAGAATTTTGCGTGCTTCGAGCCTGTGCCGTGGCGTGAGACCGATCGTCCTCCTGCGATTCAGGAACGCGTCGACCTCTCCAGACAAGACGCGACTGTCTACTGCGCAGACATTTATTTTGGCGACGGTCTTAAAAACGTCCCGCGTGGAACGGTCAAGTATCTGCGTCTTTATTCGTACAGTTACCTGTATCCAATGATCGGCGGCGCGACTTCCATTATTGGCGTCGACGGACCATGGGACGTTCGTCAAACGCTCGGCGTCGTGCCCGTCAATGAGGACGGTTCCGCGCTGTTTAAGGTCCCTGCAAACGTTCCGATTGCGATTCAACCGCTTGATGAAAACGGACAAGCGCTCCAGCAGATGCGGTCTTGGTTTACCGCGATGCCGGGAGAAACGCTTGCCTGCGTCGGATGCCATGAAGACGAGAATTCCACGAGTTCCGTCTCGAACGTCGCCTTTAAAACGGATTCTGTCGAGGAGATTCGGTATTGGAACGGTCCGATGCGCGGCTTCTCCTTCGAACGTGAAGTCCAGCCCGTGCTTGATCATTACTGCGTCGCCTGCCATGACGGTCAGGATCATGGATGGGGCGCCGTCGCTTTTGATTTGCATGGGGGCAATATCATTCAGGATTTCCGTTCCGCGCTTCAAGTGGGCGCGCCGCTTGAACGTGTTGGTAAGTTCTCGACTTCGTACATGAATCTTCAGGCGTTTGTTCGCCGTCCCGGTATTGAGAGCGATTACTTCCTGCTCAATCCGATGGAGTTTAGCGCGAATACGACAGAGCTTTACCAGATCCTGGCTAACGGTCATTATGGACTCCAAATGGACGCCGACGCATGGGACCGTATCCTGACATGGATCGATATGAACGCGCCATATCACGGAACATGGAAGGAATTTGCCGGAGAGGAAAACGTTTCAAAGTGGAATAAACATCGTAAGGACCTGCTTGAACTTTACGCTAATTTCGACGATGAATCTGAAGAAGCGCGAGGTGAAAAGTATGATCCTGCAAAATCGGGCGCGCTCCTCAAGCTTGAATGGATGCGCATACCTTCTAATCCGAACGCTACAGACTGGGAGCGCGAGATTCTCCGTGAAGTGGCCGAGGGCAAACGCGCTTTCCCCGACGGCGAGGAACTACGCGCGAGGTTCGACGCTCAGAATGTGAAGCTTGATCCCGTTGCTATTCAGGGTAAGCCGGTCGAAGTTGGCTGGGAGGTTCCCAACAGGACCGACTGGGATCGTAAAGCGAAAAAAACCGCAGTTTGGAACATGAGCGAGCCCTATCTTGTTCCCAATAATCCAGATAAAAAGGTTATGAACCCGAACGACGTCGTCGTCAATGTTTTGACAGAAGGCGATTTAATGCGGGTTAAGCTTTCGCCGACGATTACGTTGACCCTTAGACGGATTCCCCCGAAGTCGGAAGGCGACAAACCGTTGTGGGTTGGCGACTATGAGGTTTCCAACGCTCAGTTTGAAGTTTTCGACCCGGAGCATGATTCGCGCGTTGAATCGCGTCAGGGCCTTTCGCATGGTTTCCGCGGCTTTTTTGTAAACGCTCCTGAACAGCCAGTGTGCCGCGTTTCGTGGGACGAGGCGAACGCTTTTTGCGGATGGCTCTCTGAAAAGACAGGCATGTCCTTCCGTCTTCCAACAGAGGACGAATGGGAATACGCGTGCCGAGCCGGAACAACGACTCCCTTCAACTTTGGCGACTGGAACACGGATTTCTCAACTCACGCGAATCTGGCCGACCAGACTCTTATAGAGTTCATTTCAGACAACTACTTCCGTGTGCGAGTTCCGCTCCAGAACGTGACCTATTATGACGACTGGGTCCCGAAAGATCGTCGTTTCTGCGACAACGGTTTCGTTTCGGAACGTTCCGGACATTATCTCCCCAACGCATGGGGGCTCTACGACATGCACGGAAACGTCGCTGAATGGACGTCCACGGTTTCTCGTCCGAATTACGGGGTAGAACTCATGGATTCCCAGCCCGACGAGCGGGTTGTACGCGGCGGTTCATGGCATGATCGTCCGTATCGCGCGACGTCCTTCGCGAGAGAGGCGTATTACCAGTGGCAACGAGATTTCGATGTTGGTTTTCGTGTCGTCTGCGACGGAGAAGTCAAGGAATAGAATCGATTTAGCGGTCGTTTCTAAGAATCCTGACAGAGGCGTTCTCTCTTGACGAACGCCCCTTAAGGGATAGAATCAACGGGGATAAGGAAGCCTTGGTTTTTTCGCGGGAAAGCCTTCCGCATAGACCTCGCGCTTCCTTTGCCGTCGTTGGCTTCTGTGGCGTGACTTGTCTTGGTTGTGTCTTCTTTGCTGACGGCGGGGTTGAGAACTTTGACGTCAGAACGACATTCTGGAGGAATCATGAGCGGTAGAAATATTCTGGTAACGAGCGCTCTGCCTTACGCAAACGGCGATATCCACATCGGGCACCTCGTCGAATATATTCAGACGGACGTTTGGGTCAGGTTCCAGAAAATGCGTGGTGAAAACTGTCGTTATTTCTGCGCTGACGACACTCATGGCGCCGCCATCACGATTTCAGCGAAAAAGAAGGGCGTTTCAGAAGAAGAATTTATTGCCGAGGTCCAGAAGGCGCATACTTCCGATTTTTCGAGGTTCGGTATCCAGTTTGACAACTACGGCAGTACCAATAGTCCGCAGAATCATCGGTGTTGCAACGTGATATGGGAAGCGTTGCGTAAGTCCGGATTGATCGTTGAACGTGAAGTCGAACAGTTTTACGATCCTGTCGAGAAACGGTTCCTTGCGGATCGGTTCATTAAGGGAACCTGCCCTGTTTGTGGAAAGAAAGATCAGTACGGCGACAGTTGCGAATGTGGCGCCGTCTACGCTCCGAATGAATTGATCGATCCCAGAAGCGCGATTTCAGGTTCTCCTCTCGAACTCCGTAAAGCCGCGCATCTCTTCGTCGATATCGAGCAGGCGCACGCGTTTCTCGACGATTGGGTCGAAAACTCCGGCGCTCTTCAGCCCGAAGTCGCCAATTATCTCAAGGGGCAGTTCCTTTCGGACGAGCTTCATGCGTGGGATATTTCCCGTCCCGCGCCCTATTTTGGCTTCGAAATACCGGATTTCCCGAATAATTACTGGTACGTTTGGTACGACGCTCCGATCGGTTATATGGGTTCCACCGCTCAATGGTGCGAAGAACACGGCGGCGACGTTGATAAGGACTGGTGGCGCAATCCCAATGTCGAGATTCATCATTTTATCGGTAAGGATATCACGTACTTCCACACGCTCTTCTGGCCTGCGACGCTTAAAACGGCGGGATTTAACCTTCCGACGAAAGTCCATATTCACGGCTTTTTGACCGTCGACGGCGAAAAGATGTCCAAGTCCAAAGGCACCTTTATTCTTGCGAATACTTACCTGAAATACCTCGATCCTTCGTACCTTCGATACTTCTTCTCCTCTAAAACGACCGGTCGTGTAGACGATCTGGATCTGAATCTGGAGGAAATGGAACTCAAGGTTAACGCAGACCTCGTAGGCGTCGTCGTTAACCTGGCGAGTCGAACGGCTAAATTTGCGACGACGACGGGACTCGCGGAAACCTATCCGGAAGACGGAGGACTTTTCGCGGAAGCCGCTTCGAAGTCGGAGGAAATTGCCGCCGCGTATGAAGTTTGTGATTATGGCAAGGCGATCCGCCTCATTCTTGAGTGCGGTTATCGCGCCAACCAATATGTCGAAAACAACGCGCCCTGGACCTTGAAGAAGGAGTGGGCTAAACTCGAAAAAGACGAGTCGGCAACGTCCGAAGCTCGCGAGGCTGCGAAGCGACGACTTCAGGACGTCGTGACGGTCAGTTTAAACCTGTTCCGTCAGATTGTCGTCTATCTGGCGCCTGTTCTTCCCGATCTTGCCAGGAAAACGGAAGAGTTGCTCAATACGAAGATCACAGGGTGGGACGACGTCCAGAAACCTCTTCTTGGTTCGAAGGTTAATGAATATGTTCATATGATGACTCGCGTTTCGAAGGAAGGAATTCAAGCGATGATCGAAGATTCTAAAGCCTCGCTCCATGATGGCGCGAACAATGCCGCCGATTCTCAGCAGGGTGAAGCCGCTTCTCAGTGGAACGATTCTGCTCAGCCTCTCGCGGACGAACCGATTAGCGAAACGATTTCGATTGACGATTTCATGAAGGTCGACCTTCGAATCGGGCGCATTATCGAAGCAGAACAGGTCCCGGAGGCCCGCAAGTTGCTCAAACTGAAGATCTCCCTTGGCGGCTCTGAAACGCGTCAGGTTTTTGCTGGTATCAAAGCCGCGTATCCCGAACCAGAAAAACTCGTAGGACGGCTTGTTGCCTTTGTCGCTAACCTCCAACCTCGCCAAATGAAGTTTGGGCTTAGCGAGGGGATGATTGTCGCGGCAGGTCCCGGCGGTCCCGACGTGTTCGTT